>JAHFCS010000077.1 GCA_023249395.1 Gemmatimonadota bacterium | reverse complement strand
AACGGACTACGTGTTCGGCGGCGATGCAGAGACTGCATATGCGCCGGACGCGCAGACAGGACCCATCGGCGTCTACGGGAAGACCAATCTCGCCGGGGAGATCGTGGTTCGCGAGGAGACGCCGTTTCACGCGATTGTCCGTACGTCATGGGTGTTCAGTCATCGAGGTCATAACTTTTTGCGGACCATGCTCAGATTCGCCGCCGAGCGGGACGAGATACGCGTCGTGGATGATCAGATCGGGAGGCCGACTTCCGCCGCCGACCTGGCCGACGCATTGCTCGTCGTTGCCGACAAGCTGTCAGGGAGCACTGCGGCCACCGGCACGTACCACTTCGCGAACGCCGGCGAGACGACGTGGTTCGGATTTGCCAGGGCGATCTTCGAAGAGTCCACCGCTCTTGGCGAAGGACACTCACCGCGTCTCATCGCGATCAAGACAGACGACTTTCCCACCACTGCCCGCCGTCCGGCCAGTTCCGTTCTCGACACGACGACCTTCACTGAGCATTTCGGCGTCGTGCCCCGCCCCTGGCGGGAAGCGCTGCACGATTGCATCGCCCATTCGGTGCGCAGCACGCTGGCTGGAAGATAGATGACCGCTCACTCACCGAAGTCGATGCTCGTGACCGGCGGCGCCGGATTCATCGGCGCGAACTTTGTCGAGTATGTTCTTGCCGCCGACCCAACTCTCCTCGTGACGACGCTTGACGCGCTCACCTATGCCGGCTCGCTCGACAACCTCTCCTCGGTCATCGAGAATCCGAGACATGACTTCGTGAAGGGCGACATCACCAACCGCGAGCTGGTGGACGAGTTGATCAGCGGACGCCCGATCGACACCATCGTGCACTTTGCCGCCGAGTCTCATGTGGACAGATCTATCTCGGGGCCCGCCGCATTCATCGAGACGAATCTCGTCGGGACCTTCACGCTCCTCGAGTCGGCGCGAGATGCCTGGCTGACAAAAGGTGACGGAAAGGACGTTCGCTTTCACCACGTCTCCACCGACGAAGTCTTTGGAAGCCTCGCCGAGTCGGACCCGGCGTTCAACGAGCGGACTCCGTATTCTCCCAGGTCCCCGTACTCAGCGAGTAAGGCGGGATCGGATCATTTGGTGAACGCGTACCATCACACGTACGGGTTGCCGGTGACAATGACCAACTGCTCGAACAACTACGGCCCGTACCAGCATGCTGAGAAATTCATCCCGACCGTGATCCGCTCGGCGTTGGCGGAAAAGCCCATTCCGATCTATGGCGCGGGACTCAACATCCGTGACTGGCTCTACGTGACCGACCACTGCGAGGCGATCGACATGGTCACGCGCCGTGGTCGCGACGGGCAGACCTATCTCGTCGGCGGACGAAGCGAGCGGAGGAATATCGACATCGCGCGGGAGATCTGCGGAATACTCGATGAGCTGCGCCCGCGCGCCAGTGGAAAATACACCGACCTGCTCACCTCGGTCACCGACAGGCTGGGTCATGACTTCCGATACGCAATCGACTGCTCGCTGATCGAGGCCGAGCTCGGATGGAAGCCGCGCGAGAGCTTCGCGTCCGGTATTCGAAAGACAGTGAACTGGTATCTCGCGAATCCGTCCCACTTCGAGCGTCACGCATGACCCCTGCGACCTCGGCTGCGCTCGCCTGCTCGATCGTGCTCATCGCCTGGGCGGCGGCGATGCGGATCCTTTCCGGAACCTGGCTCCAGCCGACGGCTTTCTTCGCGCTCTGGTGGTGCTTCGCCGGCATTGCACCGCTGCTGTTTGCGCCGGAGGACCCGGTTGGCGCAAATGCAATGGCGTGGCTCATCGTCGCAAGCATTGCGGTCAGCATCGGCGCGCTCATCGGGAACTGGGGATTCAAGACGAGGCGCATAGCCGAGCCACCTCAGTCAACAGATCGCGAGCTCACCGTGTTCGGGATTGTCTGTTTCGCATCGGTGGTGCTCGGACTCGCCTCGAGCGTGACCTTCGTCTCCGCCTCGGGCATTCCGCTGTCCGATGTTTTCGACGTCGAGAAACTCGTCGTCGTCTCGAACCAGCTGTACATCGCGCGATACGCCGAGACGGGGGCCGCACCTCCTCCGGCGCTGAGCCAGGCCCTTCTTCCATTCGTCTACCTCGCGCCCGCTGTAGGAGGTGTGTTGTTCGTTCTGCGACGCGAATGGAAGTGGAAGATCCTTGGCCTGTTTTCCTTCCTGCCCGCCGTCGCGGTCACCATTCTGCAGACCACCAAGGCAGCGATGCTTTTCGGGATGATACTTTGGCTGTCCAGCTATTTCGCGGCGCGGCTGAGGCAGGGCAAGCTCGGGGTGTTCACGCGAGCCCATCTGCTCGTTGCTCTTGGCGTCGGCGCGGTTATCACGATTTTCTTCTTCGGCGTCGGGCTCGCGCGGCTCGCGACGACCGACGTCAGGCTGTCCAATGTCGTGTTCGCGAAGATGGTCAACGCCGCCTTCGGGCACATGGCGGTTCTGTCTCGATGGCTCAGCGACTACTGGGCTCAGCCATTCTCGCCCACTCTCGGCAAGGTGACCTTCTCGGGTCCGCTCGAGATGCTCGGTTTCGGCAAGCGCATCCCCGGCCTGTTCGAGAATCTCATGGACCTCGTGGTGGCGGGCGAGACAAGCAACATCTACACGGCATTCCGTCCGCTCATCCAGGACTTCACGATGCCGGGTGCGCTGGCAATACTCGCGATCGTCGGGATGGTCGGCGGCGCCGGCTTCCGCATGGTAGCTGCGGGGAAGTTGAGCGCGCTTCCCCTGTTGATAATCGCGTACGTCACGATCTTCTGGACGCCGATCACCTGGTTCTGGATATACAACAGCCTGACCGCTACAGTTGTGGCGATAGGGCTCATCATGATGTTTATTCGGATCTGGCGCGGGACACGCCCGCTGCGGACCGCCTGAGGGAACGCATTGTCGGCAAAGATTGGAGAGAGCTACATCGAAGAGGGCGTCGACGCACTCACGCTCCTGACCCCGCTCATCGAGAAGCGGCGTCAGATTCTGCTTGGAGTGACACTGCTCACGCTTGCGGTAGGGGTGGTTGCGTTCATCGTGCCCCGAAAATACAAGGCGCAGCTTTCACTCACGCCGGTAGTCAACAGCCGCGCATCATCGGCCTTGGGCGGTATTGCCGCTCTCGCCGGAGCGTCTCTGCAGACGGGATATCAGCTCACTCCTGCGCGAATGGTCGAGCTGATCAACTCGCGGGCGGTGCTCGCCGGCGTCGGAATGTCGACGATCAAGCCGGGCGGCAGCGAGCGGGTCATCGACCGTGTACTGGGCGAGAAGTACGGCCGCAACGATGCGGAAGAGGTGGCGCGGCACCTGGAAAACCTGCTGACCACGTCGACCAGCAAGGAGACCGGGACAATCGACGTTGCGATTCAGCACCCCGATCCGGCGCTTGCGAGAATCATCGCATCACGTGTGGTGGACAGCGCCAGTCAGATCTTCGTTCGGACGTCCAAGGCGCAGGCTCAGCAGCTTCGCATCGCGCAGGAAGCCCGCGTTGACAACGCGGCCTCGACGCTGGCCAGTGCTGAGGAGCGGCTGCGTCAGTTCAACGATCAGAATCGCGCCACACCGTCTTACTCGGTGGCGGGGCTCGAGCGCGACCGTCTCAACCGCGAGATCCGATTCGCCGAGCAGATCTATACGCAGGCCGCCACGGATCGCGAGGCAGCTTACGCCCGCGAGCTGGAAGCAACTCCGACGGTGGTGATCCAGGACCCTCTCCCGGCGGTACTGCCGAAAGTGCGCAAGAAGGTGATCCAGAAGATGGCCATCACCGCTGCAGTGAGCTTCGTGTTCCTCTGCATCGCGGTGTTGCTGGCGGACTTGACGAAGAAGCGGCTCGAGCGCTCGGACCCCGAGAGCGCGCGGTTCAGGAATGCAGTCTCGAAGCTTCCCCACCTCGGACGGCGAAGAGTGGTCTAGCGGGTCACCCGCATTGCTTCGCTTGTCACCGCGGCATAGCGCCGAGCCAGATCGAACGCCGCTGGATCCCGGCGAAGCCGGGCGAGCGCCATTTGCGTTTGATACATAGCGAGCAGCGCCACGCAGTACACACTGAACAGAGCCGCCGGCCGCCGCGCTCTGAAAAAGTGGAGCGCCCCCTTGAGATACTCGGGATAGAGATTTCGTGATCCGTCCGAGACTGTCTGGCTGCCGTGATGGATTACGCTCGCCTCTGCGAAGAATACGACCCTCCAGCGGCGGGCCTGAAAGCGGTGGTGCCATTCCGTCTCCTCTGCGCCCACGAGCGCGACCTCCACCATCGTTCCCACATCGCGCACGGCTTCCATTCGCACAGCGACACACGCTCCGCGCAAGGTATCGACGTCGATTGTGGCGTCGTGCTCCCAGAAGCGCGATGATCCCTTGCGCGACCGGAGTATCGGCGCCGCGAGTCGCAGCACGCGATCGGTAATCGCGTTTTCCCGCAGACCTGAGTACGCGAGCATGATCTGGGGCATCGACGGGAAGCTGTACGTAGACGGCTGGAGCGAGCCGTCGGTGTTGAGCAGCCGTGGACTGACCACCGCAACCCTAGCATTCTCCCGCATGTCCATAAACCTGATCACCTTGTCGACCGAGTCGGGAAGCATCACGATGTCGTCGTTGAGAAGCCAGACGTACCGCGCATCCGATGACGACAGCACCGTGTTGTGATTTGCCGCGAACCCGCGGGGCTCGTCATTCTCCACCGTGAGCACCGCTGGAAAACGCTCAACCAGTCGTTGAGCGAGGCCCGTCCCGGGCGTATTGCAAATGGCGGTAACTCGCCACGTGTAGCGCGAGTCACGCATTACGTCGTAGAGAGACGCGATACACTCGAAGAGAAGCTGCTCGCGAGATCCGCTGACGACGGAGAAATCGATATCCGCGGTTTGTTCGAGCGTCCGAGGCCCGGTTTCTCGAGTGGAGGCGGTGGCGCTCATTGGCACGGTAATGTCCTCAACAACCAACAGGCGCACAAGCGCGCACTGACCATTGCATCACCAGCAGAGTGCGGGTAGCCTACGTCACGAATGACCCCCATCACGATCGTCATCCCCTGTTTTCAGGAACGCGATTTCATCCAGGCGTGCCTAGAATCCGTGACAGGCTTCGATCTGCCTCCCGACACCGCGATCGAGATCCTCGTCATAGACGGAATGTCTACCGACGGCACACGCGCAATCGTCGGCGGCATGGCCCAGCGAGACGAGCGGATACGGCTCATCGACAACCCCGCCCGCATTCAGTCGACGGCACTCAATCTCGGAATATCTGCGGCGCTCGGAACATATCTCGTGCGGCTCGACGCTCACTCCGTGTACCCTGCGGACTACCTCTCGCGAACGCTCGAAACTGCGCGCCGAACCGGCGCCGACAATACCGGCGGGGTCGTGGCAACACTTCGCCGTGGAGATGGATACCAGGCCGCGCTCGTGCAGGCGATCATCACGCATCGGTTCGGCGTCGGTAATTCAGGATTCAGAACCGACGCCAGCGAGGGGCCTGCCGACACGGTGCCGTATGGCTGTTTCCGCACGGAAATTTTCCACCGCGTCGGACTTTTCGACGAGCGGTTGATACGGGCTCAGGATTACGAGATGAACCGGCGAATCGTCGCAGCAGGCGGAACTGTTTGGCGCAATCCGCAGATTCGCATTCAGTATTACCCGCAGCCGGACATGGCGAGCTTCATTAGAAAGCAGGTTGTCAATGAGGCGCCATACAACGCGTACATGTGGTACCTGGCGCCTTACGCGTTCGCGGCGCGCCACGCCATCACGGGCGTCTTTGCGGCCGGCGTGATGGGTGGGCTGATCCTTTCGCCGATGTTCCCAACGGTTCGCAACCTTTTTGCGGCCGTGATGATCATCTACTTCTTCCTCGCATTCATCGCAGGGGTGCAGCAGGCGGTGCGCTACGGCCGGCCGCTGCATGCACTGGCGGCGCCGCCGGCTTTCTTTGCCTATCACTTCCTCCACGGCCTTGGCTTGCTCACGGGACTGGCGCGTCTCGCGATCGGAATCGCACCGGTACAGAAGAAACACGAGCCATGGCCCGGCGCGGGACGATTCCGGGCATGGCCTCCTCCGCAAGGATCGCTCGATGAAGCGGCGAGCGCAGCAGGTCGCGCGCGTACGCCGTAGCGGTCGCTGGCCCTGATTGTTGGCAATCGGCAGCCGAAAGGAGGTAAATTGTACGCCGATAACAAGTTGCCGGGACAATCGCATCGAATGAAAAGCGGAACGATGGTGTTGAAGGGGGCTCCTGCCCCGGATCTTCCCTACGCGATGGCCAAGCGCGCCTTCGACCTTTTTTTCGCCGGACTCGGGGTCGTAGCTTTGTCACCGTTGCTGGGGCTGATTGCGGCCGTCATCAAGCTCGACTCCCGAGGGCCCATTCTATACAAGGGGCAGCGAGTCGGCATCAATGGTGAGTCGTTCAACATCCTAAAGTTCCGCACGATGGTCTCGAACGCAGAAGCAAGAGGGGGCTCGACGACGCCCGAGGACGACCCGCGAATCACGAAGGTTGGCCGGATGCTGAGGAGAAGGAAGCTCGACGAGTTTCCCCAGCTCTGGAACGTCCTGGTTGGAGACATGAGCTTCGTCGGCCCGCGGCCGCAGGTGCAATGGGCGGTCGACCTTTACACTCCCGAGGAACGGATCGTCCTAAGCGTGAGACCGGGGATAACCGATTACGCCTCGCTCAGGTTCGCGAACGAAGGCGAGATTCTGAAGGGCAGCACAAACCCCGACAGGGACTACATGGAAGAAATCCATCCGGAGAAGATGCGTCTTAGTCTCGAGTACGTTCGCTCGCGCTCGTTCGCGGCCGACATGTCGATCATAGCCCGGACACTCGGCGCCGTGTTCAAACCCTTCTGGAATTGAAGGACCTCCGCACGCCCGCCGAGGTCGAGGTCGGAAAGAACATCGAGCGCATCTTTACCGAGTGCTCGGACTCTGTGGAGATAAAGCTTCAGAACTTTCCGAAGTACGTTCGCCGCCAGCATCTCAAGCGATTTCTCGCGATGTACGAGCTGTTCAAGCTCGTGCTTCCGGTGAAGGGATCGGTCGTCGAATGTGGAGTGTTCCGAGGCTTCGGGGTCATGACGTGGGCGAAGCTCAGCGCGATGCTCGAGCCGGAGAATCTCACCCGGCGGATCTACGGCTTCGACACGTTTCAGGGATTCCCGACTGTCGGCGACAAGGATCGAAGTGACTTCGCCGCGCCGGCGGTGGGTGAGCTGAGCGCTTCGTCGCACGCCGAGCTGCTGCAGCTCATCGAGGAGTACGACCGCGACCGGTTCCTCGGACATTTGCCCAAGGTCGAGCTGATTGCGGGCGATCTGAGGAAGTCCGCGCCCGCTTTCATCGAGTCCCATCCGCATGTTATCGTAAGCCTGCTGTTCATCGACTGCGATCTATATGAGCCGACGCGCGCTGCCCTGTCCGCATTTCTCCCCAGGATGCCGAAGGGCGCGATAGTCGCGTTCGATGAGCTGGACAATCCCATCTGGCCCGGGGAAACCCTCGCCGCTCTGGAGAATGATCTGTTGACAGGCCTGAGGTTGAGGCGTCTGGAGTGGGACCCTTACATTGCTTACGCGGTGATCGAGTAACCCCAATGCCTTCGTCGCCTTCGAAGAGATCAACTGTGAATCCCACGATTGAACGAACAGCGATTCCCTTCTTCAACTATCGCGGGGCCTTTGCCGCCCGCGAGGACGAGTTTGTCGAGATCATCCGCGACGTCATTCGTCGCGGAGCGTTCATCCAGCAACGCGACCTGGCGGAGTTCGAAGAGGCCCTCGCCGAGTTTCTGGGCGTCGGCTATGCCTTTGGGGTGGGCAATGCGACCGATGGCCTGATAATCGCTCTCAGGGCTGCCGGACTCGACCAGGGCGACGAGGTCATCTTCCCGTCACACACGATGGTCGCTTCTCCAGCGTCTGTTGCTCATGTCGGCGGCATACCCGTTCCGGTCGATTGCGGGCCCGATCACCTGATCGATCCGGCCGC
>JAHFCS010000076.1 GCA_023249395.1 Gemmatimonadota bacterium | reverse complement strand
GCAATGAGTCGCTGCTGTTCGCCGGCCATCCCAGCGTCACTTGCGAGCGTGGCGTCAGCCGCGGTCAGCCGTGCGAGCGCTGCGAGTCTTTTCGGATGAGCTACAAGTCGCACAACCGACTCGACATCGAGCATGCGAAGGAGCGGAGCTTCGGGGCCGAGCAGAGTCCCGTATGCGTTGTCGATTTCTGCTCTCGCCGCGGGCAAATCGCTGCGGGAACGAAATCCGAGCGCGCGGGCGATCATCGCCGCAACCTTCCGCAGCTCGCGAAGCAGGAAATCTTCCTGCGATGATCGCACGGGCATGAGAAGGAATCTGTTATCCGGTGCACGCTTCGACAATCTTTACCCTCGCCTGTAGTTTCCGGCATCACGTCGGCTCTTCCGAAAGAGGTTCACATGAGATCTTCCCGCTTGACTGCGCTCCTCGCGTTCGCGATGGCATTCGTCCTTGCTCCCGCGATCTTCGTCGGCCAGGAGACCCAGTCTCCATCGCTCTTCACGACTGTGCACTCGCTCGACCTCGAGCGGATATCCGATCCGCAGATCTCGCCCGACGGTCGGCAGATCATTTACACGCGGCGCTACGTGAACCAGATGGAGGACAAGTGGGAGACCTCGCTCTGGATCGTTGACGCCGACGGCTCCCACAACCGGTTCCTGTCGAAAGGATCGACGCCGCGCTGGTCACCCGACGGCGCTCGCATCGCGTATCTCGCGGAAGGAGAGCCCAAGGGGACGCAGCTGTTCGTGCGGTGGGTTGGCACCGACGGGCCAGCGTCGCAGGTGACGAGGGTTCTCGAATCGCCTGCCGACCCGCACTGGTCACCCGACGGAAAATGGATCGGCTTCAGCATGTTCGTCCCGAAGACGCCAGTCTGGAAGATCGACATGCCCAAGACTCCAAGCGGCGCCAAGTGGACAGGCGACCCGCGAATCGTGCAGCAGCTTCACTTCAAGCAGGACCAGCGCGGATTCATGGAGGCGGGCTACCGCCACCTCTTCGTCGTGACGAGCGACGGCGGAACTCCGAGGCAGGTGACCTCCGGCGACTGGAGCGTGGGAGCGCGCTTCGACGGCCTCGACATGAGTGTCGGCTGGTGCTGGACACCCGATGGACGAAGCATCGTCGTGGATGGAATGAGCGACGCGACTGCCGATCTCAACTACCGGAACTCCAACATCTACCTGGTGGACGTGGCGAGTGGTGCGGCACGACGGCTCACGACAGATGACGGCAGCTGGACCGGACCCGTGGTGTCCCCCGACGGGAAGTCAATCGCGTTCGACGGATATCCGGCGACGAAGGCGAGCTATCACGCGTCCGACGTTTACGTGATTCCAGTCGAAGGCGGCGCCATGCGCAAGATATCGGGAACCCTGGATCGCGATGCAGGGCCGATGACGTGGGCGAGCGACGGCAGTGGGGTGTACTTCTCCAGCGAAGATCACGGGACGTCGAACATCATGTTCGCCGGAACCAACGGTGCTGTGCGCCCGCTGACGACCGGCGTCCACACTCTGTCACTCGGGTCGGTCTCGAAAAGCGGTGTCGCTGCTGCGCTCGAGGCAACCTACGAGAGACCAAACGACGTTGTCCGAGTGGATCTGAGAAAGACCGGCGTACCGATCGTCCGCCTCACTTCGGCAAACGCCGACGTACTCGGCGCAATTCAGCTCGGCCAGGTGGAGAAGTTCACGTACTAGTCGACCGGCAGTGCGAAGATCGATGGCTGGATCGTGAAGCCGCCATCGTTCAACGCCTCGAAGAAATACCCGCTGATACTGGAGATTCACGGTGGTCCGCACAGTGAGTACACCGTGGCGTTCAATCCGCAATTCCAGAATTTCGCGGCGAACGGCTTCGTCGTGCTCTACACCAATCCGCGTGGCAGCACCGGATATGGCAGTGCCTTCGGCAACGCGATCGAGCACGCGTATCCGAGCGTGGACTACGACGATCTCATGGCGGGAGTGGACACGGTGGTCGGTCGCGGCTACATCGACCAGACGCGCATGTATGTCGGCGGGTGCAGCGGCGGCGGTGTGCTGTCGAGCTGGGTGATCGGCCACACGAATCGATTCGCGGCCGCGGCCGTGCGCTGCCCGGTGATAGACTGGGTCAGTATGGCCGGGCAAACCGATATTCCTCTCTTCACCTACAATTTCTTCGACGCGCCATTCTGGGAAAAGCCCGAACAGTGGATGAAGCAGTCGCCGCTGATGTACGTCGGCAACGTGACGACCCCGACGCTTTTGATGACCGGCGAGCTCGACCGGCGCACGCCGATGCCGCAGTCGGAGGAGTACTATGCAGCTCTCAAGATGCGCGGTGTGCCGGCGACGCTCCTTCGCTTCGAGGGTGAGTATCACGGCACGGGATCGAAGCCGTCGAACTGGATCAGGACACAGCTCTACATGATGAGCTGGTACAATCGATACGCTCGTCCAGTTGGCTCGGCGACCGTAGGCGTCGTTCACTAGCGGGTGCATTACAGTGTCTCGGCTCTCCCTCTCGTGCTGGCGTCGAGCGCATGCGAAACGTCTGCTCGTCCATGCGTATACCGTTGACGACAGCGGTGAAATGCTGTCGTTGCTGGGAATAGGAGTGGATGGCATTGTTACCGACCGTCCCGACGTGATGCGGGAGATGGTCGATCGAAATTCCTCACGAACAGCTGGAGTCAGTGGATGCGCCGCCGTCTCTCGATAGTCGTTCTGGTCAGCGCCTTGGTTGTGTATGACGGGCCCACGTCGACGGCGAGTGCACAGGGTGTGATTCACCGTGACTCGGTACCGGCGCCGGCGCTGAGGCACAACATGGTCGGCGACCCGGCGTTGGACCGTGTCTCGGTGTATCTCCCTCCGGGCTATGACACGCACCCCCGGCGCCGATACCCCGTTCTTTATTTTCTGCACGGCTTCGACGCCGACGACCGGGCACTGATAAAGGGAGCCTACCAGAACCTCAACATCCGCCTCTCGATGGACAGTCTGGTCCGGGCCGGCGCAGTCAACGAGATGATCATCGTCATGCCGAACGCGCGGAATGCGTACGACGGCAGCTTCTACACGAACTCGCCGGTCACAGGGAACTGGGAGCAGTTCATCGCCCGTGACCTGGTGAACTACGTCGACCGGAAGTACCGAACTCTCAGGACGCGGAAGGCGCGCGGGCTGGCGGGCCATTCGATGGGTGGCTACGGAGTGCTCCGCGTCGGAATGCGGCATCCGGAGACATTCTCGGCCGTTTATGCCCTGAGTGCGTGCTGCCTGGCATTCTCCTATTCCGTCGAGCGAGGCTACGAGAAAAGCTGGAGGGCGGCGCTCGCGCTCAGGGACTGGAGTGATTTTCCGAAAGCGGGGTTCGTGGCCAATCTGCTCATGGCGTTTGGCGCCGCCAGCGCCCCCGACGCGAACAGTCCGCCATTTTACGTCGCCCTTCCCTACGTGGCCAGCGGCGACTCGCTGATCCTCGACCGGAGGATCGCGCGCCGCTGGAGCGTTCGTCCACTGGCGATGGTCCGCGAGTACGCGGATAAGCTCAAGCGACTGGCCATCGCGTTCGACGCAGGTACCTCGGATGGCTTCAAGGACATTCCGATCCGAAGCGCCGAGCTCGACTCATTGATGACCGCTCTCGGGATCGAGCATTCGTTCGAGCTCTACGATGGCGGACACGGCGACCATATCCGTCTTCGCGTCGAGACGAAGGTGCTTCCCTTTTTCTCGAACGCTCTGCAGCAAGCTCATTAAAAAAAGCCGCCGGCTGAATGCCGGCGGCTTTTGACTAACTGGACTGCGCGAGCCTATTCGCCAGACGCCTTTCTTCGTTTCGTCCGGGCAACTCGCTCCTTTTTCTTTCCTCTCCGGATCGGCACCACGTCCGACTCGCCCTGCTCCGCGACGACCGTGAGCTGCCGCGGCTGCTTGTAGGTGAAGCGCTTTCCCTCGTAGTTCCGGAAGATCACCTCGTCGTCGTTGATCTCCTCGACATACTCCGGAAGAAGCGGAACCTTGCCTCCGCCACCCGGGGAGTCGATCACGAACTGCGGGACGGCGAGGCCGGAGGTCCAGCCACGCAACGCCTGCATGATCTCCAGTCCCTTCTGCACAGTGGTGCGGAAGTGCTCGCCACCGGCGACCTGGTCGGCCATGTAGATGTAGTACGGACGCACGCGCGCCTTCAGCAGCTCGTGCATCAGCTTCATCATCACCTTGGCGTCGTCGTTCACTCCCTTGAGCAGCACCGTCTGGCAGCCGAGCGACACGCCTGCCCTGGACAGGCGGTCGAGCGAGGCAACCGCCGCCGGCGTGAGCTCGTCGGGGTGATTGAAGTGGGTGTTCATGAAGATCGGGTGGTACTTCTGCACCATCTCGCAGAATTCCGGCGTGATCCGCTCCGGCAGGTGCGAGGTGATGCGGCTCCCGATGCGGATGATCTCGATGTGCGGGATTGCCCGGAGCTGCTGAAAGAGATATTCCAGCCGCCGGTCGCTCAGCATCATCGGGTCGCCGCCGCTCATGATGACGTCGCGGATCTCGGTGTGCTGCCGGAGATACTCGAACGCCGAATCGTACTGGTTGAGAGGGATCTTCTCCGGGTCGCCAACCTTCCGGCGCCGGGTGCAGAAGCGGCAGTAGGTGGCGCAGATGGGGCTCACGAGGAAGAGAGCGCGGTCGGGATAGCGATGCGTGATGTTGGGCACTGGCGAATCGCCGTCCTCGTCGAGCGAGTCGATGACGCCGTCGACGACGTCGAGCTCCTCGACCGTCGGCACGTATTGCTGCCACATCGGGTCGCCGACTTCCTTGATTGCGTCGAGCGCCGCGGGCGTGAGCCGCATCTGGAAGTTTTCGAATGCCGGGCGGAGGGCCTCGACGTCGATCACGTCGTGGCCGAACTTGTCCGCCAGCTTTTCGAGAGACGCGATGCTCTCGTCCTTGATGATTTTCTGCCAGTCACTCATTGTGTCGAAGCTCCGTGGAGGGTCCGCTCTCGATGAGCGCTACCGTGGCCTTGCAACCGTTTTGTGAAAGTGATCCGATCGTCCGCCGGCGCGTAGAACTCCCGCGCTCTGGCGGCTTCGACGTAGCCGTGTCGCAGATAGAACCCGCGGGCCGCGGCGTAATCGGATCGGGACGATGTCTCAACTACTACCAGTCGGGCGTTCAGTCCCTCGAGCCTTCGTTCAACCTCGTTCAGGAGGATGGTTCCGCTACCCGTCCGCTGCCGGGCGGGATCGACCGCGATCCAGTAGAGATCCCAGGTGCGATCGGTCGCCGGTGTCGGACCGTAGCAGGCAAAGCCGGTCAGCTCGTCTTCCGGGGTGAAGGCGCCGAGGAAGGAATAGTCGGAGCTGACTGGAGGAGTGATCGTGTTCGTCGCATTTGCATCATGTGCGCCAGAAGCAGCACCGAGCGCAGAATCGAAAAGCTCGAGCGCGACTTCCACTTCTTCCTCACGGAAGAGCTCGCTCGCGCGGAGAATCCCGCTGACGCGGTCACGATGGCGCGGTGAGAGCGCGCCGACTCGGGCTACGGCGCCCAACTTGTTCCCGAGAGAAGAAGCGCGCGCGGCCAGAGCTCAGCGGCATTGATCGCCGGCTGAGCGAGAGCGATCTCGCACAGGCGTCGCACCAGCGCGGCATAGTCCATTCCAGCGACTCCCGCCATTCTCGCCAGTCCCGCGCCCGGTGAGATATCAGGATTCGGATTCACCTCGAGGAGCCACGGCTGTCCCGAACGATCGATGCGGAAGTCTGCGCGTCCATAGCCTTCTCCGCCGACCGCCTGCCAGGCGGCGAGCGAAATTCTCTCGAGCTCGCGCGCGAGTGCGCGCGGCAGATTGGCGGGACAGGTGGGAGCAGCGCCCACGTCCTCGTCGCTGCCCGTGATCCACTTCGACCGGTACGAGACGATCTTCCACATTCCGTGTGGCATCTCGCCGAAGTTGATCTCGGCGATCGGCAGGATGTCGTCCCCGACGATCCCGACGTTCACTTCGCGGCCGTCGATGAACCGCTGGATGAGCACCTCGTCCCAGCGCTCGTGCATCGCCTCGACCCGGGCGATGAGAGCGCGAGTGCTGCGAACCACCGACCGCTGCTCGATCCCGATCGAAGCGTCCTCCGCGGCCGGCTTGCAGATCGCCGGGAATCCGACGCTGGTGACGTCTTCGCCGCGGCGGGCGAGCGACCAGCGAGGAACGGGCAGGCCTGCGCTGTCGAGGAGCGTGTTGACGATGTTCTTGTGCAGGCACAGAGCGGTCGTTGCGCTCGAGCTCCCGGTGTACGGAATGCCGAACAGCTCGAGGACGGAGATGACCATCGGCTCGAACTCGGCGACGCCGTCGATTCCTTCGCAGAGGTTGAAGACGAGATCGAACTTCGCGCGGCGCACGCGCTCCACCCAGCGGCCGTCGGGGTTGACGGGTACGCGTACCGCGTCGTGCCCCCACGCGGCGATCGCACCCTCGACCGCTTCCACGGCCTCGAGGATGAGCCCGTCCGGCAGCGGCCCCAGGGCGGACATGGCATCGAACAGAATTCCGATTTTCATGCTCGCTCTTCTCCTTCCATCGCGCCGGCGGATTCCGTCGCGAACGAATGCAATGCGAATGGCGCGCCTCTGGAGCGCGCGACACACGGTCCTGCTAACTGACGATCAAGCGCTCAGTCTGTTCGCAACAGAATCGGCAACCGGCCCTTTCGAATCGCGCGATCGCGGTGCACGCGCAGCACGCTGGGATGAAGCCGTCTTCGAATCTGTCCGCATCTTTCTCAGCTGACGTCCGAGCGGAACGCCCTGTCGCGTCGCCGCCAGCTTCAGACAGGACTGAATGAGCTCGTCGTAGCTCATACCCGCCGCGCGCGCTGCTTTCGGGAAGCACGAGTTGTCGGCGGGATCAGGAAGAATTCCGGGAAGAGGATTGACTTCGACTACATTGGGTTCGCCGGCCGCGTCGAGCCGGACATCGATCCGCGACCAGTCGCGGCAGCCGAGCACGCGGTAGGCATCGAGCGTCACTCGCTCGATCGCGCGCGCCAGAGCAGGGTCGATGTGGGCCGGGCAGTCGAACATCTGCAGAGGATTCTCGGGGCGATCCCATATCCACTTCGCCTCGTATCCGTAAATCGGGAGAGCTCCTTTGGGGAGAGACGCGAAGTTCATCCCGACAATCGGGAGAACCTTCGCCGTCCTGCCGTTGCCGAGTACCGCGCAGGTGAACTCCGCGCCAGGGAGGTATTCCTCGACGATCACCGGCTGATCGTAGGCGTCGATGAGGAACGCGACCTGGGCTTCGAGCTCGGCAGCGGTGCGGCAGAAGTTGCGCTCGGTGATTCCCTTCGACGACCCTTCGTGGACGGGCTTGACGAAGAGGGGAAGCTGGAGCGCCTTCAACGCGCGGGTGGTCTCCGACAGCTCGCGGACGACGGCAAAGCGTGCCGTCGGAATCCCGTGGTGGGAGAGAGTCTCCTTTGCGCGGGCCTTGTCGAGGCAGAGCGACAGCGTCAGCGGATCGCTGCCCGAATACGGAATTCGATAGAACTCGCAGATCGCCGGAACGTGGGACTCGCGATTAACTCCGTACCTGCCTTCGGCGATGTTGAAGACGATGTCGGGCTTCGCGTCGCGGAGGAGCTCGGGGAAATCCTCGTTCGCCTCGAGGGAGATCACGTCACCGAGGGCGGAAAGCGCCGCGGCTACCGCGTCGATGGTCTCCTTGCTGTCCCATTCCGCGAATTCGTCGGTGCTCGAGGCTGGAGGCTCTTCCCGCGGACGGGAAAGCTCCCCGTCATCCACCGCTATTGCGTGGGCGGTCGCCTCGGTGCGGATGAGAGCTGATTGCTCCGGCTTCTGGTTGTAGCCGAAACCGATTCGGGTCATTCGGTCCCTACGAAAACGCGCGTGATCGATTCACAGTGACGAGTATAAAACAAAAAAGAGGCCGCGCAATAATTATTCCGCATTTAAAAAAAATATTTCAGGAATTTTTTTCGGAGTCGACGAACCTCTCACTCCAAATCGCTTGGGCTCCCTTGCTTCGCCCTCGCCGAATCAGACCTTGTGGTAGCTGATCCTC
>JAHFCS010000075.1 GCA_023249395.1 Gemmatimonadota bacterium | reverse complement strand
TACCAGCAGCACCCCGAGGACGAGGTGTAGCGCGATCGACGCGAACAGGGGTCCCGTCGGACGGTGCACGCCGGCCGGATGTACGACCTCTGGTCTGAGTGCCCGAAGCGTGTTCACGATTTTTTCGGTGGCGTCAGGCGCCGACACTGAGTCGAGTAAGCACGCGTCCGGCGCGACTCGCGGCCTCGCGAATGCGATCGGGCGACGTGACGAAAGACACTCGGAAGTATCCTTCTCCACCGACACCGAAATTGGAACCGGGCATCACCACCACTCCTTCCTCCTCGATCAGAAATTGCGCGAACTCGGCGCTCGTTATGTGCTCGGGCAGCCGGATCCAGAGATACATGGTGGCCTTTGGCGTGTCGCAGGCGAAACCGTTTTCGCGAAATGCCTCGACGGCCGCGTCCCGTCGTTCACGAAAGACCGCGACATTTCCGGGAACGAATTCTCCCCAGCTTTCGAGCGCGCTCGCCGCCGCTGCCTGCACCGCCATGAAGTTTCCGGTATCGACGAACGACTTCACCTGCGCCAGCGCGCCGACCAACTCAGAGCGTCCCGCCGCCCAGCCGCAACGCCAGCCGGTCATGTTGTATGTCTTCGATATCGAGTGGAACTCGATTGCGATGTCGCGCGCGCCTTCGATTTCGAAGATGCTTGGCGGTACGTACCCGTCGAACGCGAGCTCCGAGTACGCATTGTCGTACACCAGCAGGATGTCGAGTTCCTTGCAGCGTCTTACAACGCCCTCGAGGTAATCGACCGGGGCAACGGCGGCCGTTGGATTGTTGGGGTAGTTGAGATAGAGAATCCGCGCGCTTCGCAGGACATCCGGAGGGATCTCGTCGAGGTCCACGAGAAAGTCATTCTCCGGACGAAGTGCGTAAGTGTAGGGCGTTCCTTCTGAGAGCAGGGTGCCGCCGAGGTACGACAGGTACCCGGGCTCGGGCACGATCGTGACGTCGCCGCGATTCACGTACGCGAGCGCGAGATGTGCGATGCCCTCTTTCGAGCCAATGAGCGAAACGATCTCGCGCACCGGATCGAACTCGAGGCCGAATCGGCGGCGCATCCAGCGCACGATCGCCTCGCGGTATTCCATCAGACCAAGTCCGAAGCCGTAACGGCTCATCGACGGATTCGCGGCGGCCTCCGCAATCCGTCGCACTGCCGCCGGCGGCGGCGCGAGGTCAGCATCGCCTGCGCCGAGGTCGATTACATCGACCCCGCGAGCGACGAGCTCTCGTTTCTTCGCCGGAATTGCGGCCATCGGATAGTCGGGAAGCCCGAGGAGGCGCTCGGAATAGCGCGGCACTTAAGCGCGCGCCTCCACGGGATTGCTCACCTTACTGACACCCATGACCTCGACTTCCACTACGTCGCCGCGTGCGAGCTGTCCGACACCCGAAGGCGTTCCGGTGGCGACTATGTCTCCAGGCTCGAGTGTCATCACATGTGATACGTATGAGAGCAGCTTTCCGATGGGAAAAACCATCTCGGCGCTCGATGCCCGCTGTTTCTCGACTCCGTTGACACGAGTCACGACCGTGAGATCGGCCAGATCGTGCGACCCCGGTGCGACGTTGCCCATGGGACAGAAGGTGTCGAACCCCTTGGCCCGCGTCCACTGACTGTCCTTCCGCTGCAAGTCACGGGCGGTGACGTCGTTGATTGCCAGCACTCCCGATATTGCGCGTTCCGCCTCGCTCTCGCTTGCGCGCGTGAGTCGAGTGCCGATCACGACGCCGATCTCTCCCTCGAATTCCACCCTCTCGGACTGCTCGGGCAGCATGATGGAATCACCATCTGCGATGATGCTCGTGGACGGCTTCAGAAAAAAGAGCGGCTCGGCCGGAACCTCGTTACCGAGCTCCTTCGCGTGCTCCCGATAGTTGCGGCCGATGCAGACGATCTTGCCGGGACGCATTGTCGAGTCGGGCATCACTTCCTCTTGTCGGTGGATGACACGTTAGTCGGACACTGCGTAGAAGTCTCGCAGTTGCCGGGCAATCTCCTGCCATGGAAGCATCAGTCGACGCGCCGGCGGAAGAGCGCGCATCAATTCCAGGCCGTATTTCTTGGTGATGACACGGGGGTCGGCGATGATCACGGCGCCGCGGTCGGTGGCGGTGCGAATGAGTCTCCCGAAGCCCTGCTTGAGGCGAAGCGCCGCGTGCGGCACCATGTACTCTGCAAACGGATCGCCCCCGCGCTCGAGGATCGCTTCGCAGTTCGCGGCGGTGACCGGCTCCGTAGGTACGCGGAACGGCAGGCGCGCAATGAGAAGTCCGCGAAGCGCGTGACCGGGAACATCCACTCCTTCCCAATACGATGAAGTGCCGAGGAGGACTGCCCTTCCCGACTCGCGAAAGCGGTCGAGCAGAACGTCGCGACTCTCTTCTCCGTGGACGAGCAGAGGACGCCTGGCCGTCATTCCCTGCGCGCGCAGCGTCAGCGCAGCCTCTCGAACGTCGCGATGGCTTGTGAACAGCACGAACAGCCCGCCGTCGCTCGCGTCCGCAAATTCTGAGATCATGCCAATCACGGCGAGCAAGTGACCCGCAGGGTCGGCGTTGGGCGCCGGCGTGTCATTTGGAATCGCTACGACCGACTGAACCGAATAGTCGAACGGCGACGCGAAGGAAGCGGTAGTCGGTGGGATGTCGAGCTGGTCCACGCCAAGCCGTCCGGCGAGAAACTCGAAGCGCGAATCGGTCGCGAGAGTTGCGCTGGTGACGATCGTCGTCCTCAGGCGGCCGAAGAGATCGTCGCGGAGAATGGGGGCGAGATCCAGCGGCACCCAGGTTACGGCAATATTTCCTTCCTTGCCGCGCGTCTCGACCCACCGCACCCGTTTGTACGCGTCGGGTCCCGGCTCCAACGCCCCGTGAAGCGCGCTCGCGAGCCCTTCGAGGCGTCGGCCGACACCACTCATCTCGCCCAGAAGAATCGCCGTCGCCTCCTCGCGCAGTGATTCGTTTTCGAGCCGCTCGCGCACGAGTGTCAGACTGTCGCTCAGCATCGCAGTCTCGGTCAGCAGATCGGAAATCGCGGCGCCCAGCCCCGCCCGCCAGATGGGATCCGTCTCGAACTTTTCGGTTAGTCGAACAACCGGCTGGTCAGATTCCCGCAGATACGTCTCGAGAAGATCGAACACGACGGCGCCCTTGGCTCGCGCAGCCTCGGCGGCCGGCGAGATCTTCCTGTCGAGCAGGTCGAGGCTGGCGCGGCTGAAAATGTCGTCGCGCGACCTCAGGCGGAGCTCGAGTGCCGCGAGCAGTCCGCCGCCGCTGTGACGGGATCCGCTCGGGCGCGACAATCGAGACAACAATCGCTGGAGCCCGCGCCGAGTGGCCGACTCCCCGAGATGTGCCGCGGCTGCATCCTCGAGGTGATGCCCTTCGTCGATGACGAGCCGTGAATAGGGAGGAATCACCGCCGCCTCTTCCCAGTTGCGCTGCACGCGCCGGACTGCGACGTCGGACATCAGAAGATGGTGGTTTACCACAACGACATCGGCCTGCGCCGCAGCGCGCCGCGCAGCGAACAGGAAGCAGCGCTCGTAATGAGGACACGCCGCGCGCGTGCAGAGATCTGGCTCGGCGGCGACCTGATCCCAGACTTCCGGATCGGGCGGCTCGGGCAGATCACCCAGTGAGCCGTCGCTCGTCAGCGCGGCCCAGCGCGCTATTCCCTCGATCTCGCCGCTTGTGTCATCGATCAGGTCCGCGCCGATGAGCCTCGCCTGTTCCAGTCGCAGCAGACAGAGATAGTTGCGCCATCCCTTGAGGAGCGCGAATCGCACCGGCTGCTCACCCTCGAGCGCGCGGGCGAGGAAAGGCAGGTCCTTGCGGACGAGCTGTTCCTGGAGATTGATCGTGTTGGTCGAGATCACGGTGCGCTCGCCGTTGAGCGCCGCCCATCTCAGCGCCGGCAACAGATACCCGAGTGACTTCCCTACACCCGTTCCTGCCTCGAGAAGCCCGACGCCGCCGTCGTTGTAAAGAGTCGCGATCGTCCGCGCCATCTCGCGCTGTGTCGGACGATCCTCGTACTGCTCCATCTCGAGCGCGATGCCGCCAAGAGGTCCGAGATCGTCCGCGACCGCGTCCGCGTCGAGGGCTTTCTCTTCCGCCGGCGCATCGGTGAAAGCGATCACGACTGGTGTGCCAGCCGATAGGCAAGATTGCGCGGAGCGCCGTGCTCGGAGATGAGCTGCTCGACGATCTCGCGCGGAAGCTTCCCCTCCGCCCTCAGCCTGCGCGCTTCGTCGCTCAGCATTTCTTCGGAGACCTCTTCGATTTCCGCCCCGCTGATCAGGATAACGACCTCACCACGCGCCGGCGTCTCGGTGAAGCGACGTCCCAGCTCGGCGACCGTGCCGCGCGCGTACTCCTCGAATGTCTTCGTCAGCTCGCGCGCGACGACAGCTGTCCGCGCGCCTGCTCCCGCTTGCGCGATCTCGGACAACGTCGCGCCGACACGCGGCGGCGCCTCATAGATGATCGCCGTGTGCCGCATTCGCATGATTTCCGTGAGCGCGCGCAGTCGCTCCTTTCCCTTTCGCGGCAGGAAACCAAGAAACGTGAACTGCTCGCCGGCGAGGCCTGAGCCGACGAGAGCTGCCAGCAACGCCGAGGCGCCCGGAATCGGAACGACAGTGATTCCGGCTTCGATCGCTGCCGCGACAAGGCGTGCACCGGGGTCCGAAAGCAGTGGAGTTCCGGCATCAGTGATGAGTGCTATCGTCTCGCCATCACGCAGCCGCTTGACGAGACGGGGCGTTTCACGGGCTTCGTTGTGCTCGTGATACGGCGCACAGCGAGTGGCAATCTGGTAGTGATCGAGCAGTCGGCGGGAATGACGGGTGTCCTCCGCAACGACGAGCGCGGCCGAGGACAGGACCTCGACCGCGCGAAATGACATGTCACCCATGTTGCCGATAGGCGTGCTGACGATGTAGAGGGCTCCGCCCCCCTTCTCTCCGTCGCCGGTTACGGAGCTCCTCGTCACCGCCGGCGATGCATTACGCCGCGGCGTGCTGGCGGAACTTCGACTCGAGCTGCGACTTGGGAACCGCGCCGATCACCTGGTCCACCAGCTTGCCATCCTTAAAGAACAGGATCGCCGGAATGGACCTGACCATGAAGCGCGCCGGCGTCTTGATGTTGGTGTCGACATCCATCTTCATGACCTTCGCCTTGCCGGCGAACTCGAGCGCGAGCTGGTCGAGCGCGGGCGCGACAACGCGGCACGGGCCGCACCATATCGCCCAGAAATCCACCACCGCGAGACCCTCGTGCTTCTCGACTTCCAATTCGAATTCGCTATCGGTCACGGCTGCCGCATTCGACATTACTTGCTTCCTCGCGGGGATGGCCCGCATGTCTGTCTGAATTAACTTTGTGCCTTCCTTCGACTCTGAAATCTAATGCGGCAATCAACCCCCAAGGGACTGCGAATCGCCCACGTCGGAATCGCGGTGCGCTCGATCGCCGAGGCGCTGCCCTTTTACAGGGAAATCCTCGGAATGAGGGAGGTCGAGCTTGCGCCGACCGATGGTGCGCGGATCCGCGGATTGGACGCCGGCGGGCCGCTTATCGAGCTCCTCGAGGCCGAGGAGGAGGACTCTCCGATCGGAAGGTTCGTCGCCAGACGTGGCCCCGCGATCCATCACATCTGCTTCGCGGTGGACGATCTGGACGCTGCTCTCGACCGTTGCCGCGCCGCGGGGGCGCGAGTGATCGACGAGGCCCCCCGCATCGGTGCGGAGGGAAAGCGGATTGCCTTTCTGCACCCGGCGTCAACTGGCGGGGTGCTGATCGAGCTGACCGAAGCCTAGGAGCCCGGCTTCACCGTGCCGGACTCTCTGCAAAACTCGCGGACGGCGGCAATCTCCATGTTGTCCACGAACCAGCGATCGCGTGGACCCTGGATCGTGTAGAAGCGCGGCGACCGGGTGAGTCGGCCCCGTGTGAGCTCGACAAGAAATACGCGATGCCCGGCTTCTCCCGGATTCTCGCCAAGGATGCGAAATTTGTCGTGGTAGAAATAGCACTGCAGGATGATCAGGCGCTTGTCGAGCTGCTCTCGGTCCATATTGTCGCGCGACGGACCGCGCGTGGTTCCGAAAACCGCCGACATCGCCTGCAGGTCCTGCGCGCGAACGGCGGCGAGGAACTGCTCCACGGCCATTCGGGGAGTCGAAGCACCGACGAGCGAAGAGCCGGTGGTGGTAGTCGTGGTGGTGGGAGCGCCAGCGCCTGTAGTTGTGGTAGTCGTCGCGTGGGTGCATGCGGCGAGCACCAGCAGAGGGAGAAGCAGTTTCTTCACACGTGTCTCCACGATAATAGTTGCGAACCTAACGGGCGGGATAAATGCGAGCAAGACATCAACGCCTGTACATCAACGTCGACCACGTCGCGACGTTGCGACAGGCTCGCCGCGGAGATGAGCCAAGTCCGGTCGAAGCGGCGGCGATCTGTGAGGTGGCGGGCGCCGATGGAATCACCGCGCATCTCCGCGAGGACCGCCGCCACATACAGGACGCGGACGTCGAGGCACTCGCAACCATGTCGAAGTCGTACTTCAATCTCGAAGCGGCCTGCGCGGACGAGATGATCGGCATCGCGCTCCGTCTTCATCCGCCGCAGGTAACTTTGGTGCCCGAGCGGCGTCAGGAGATCACCACCGAAGGCGGACTCGATGTCGCCGGCGACGCAGAGCGCGTCGGGCGTTGTGTGCGGCGCCTTCGCGATGCGGGCATACGAGTGAGTCTATTCATCGACCCGGACGAGGAGACGGTGCGACTGTCGAAGAAATGCGGCGCTGATGCGATCGAGCTCCACACCGGACAATACGCCCTCGCCGGCGGCGGCGACGGTCCGGCTCTCGACGCGCTCGTCCACTGTGCGAAGCTCGCTTCCGACCTGGGACTCGCGGTGCACGCCGGTCACGGGCTTAACGTAGCCAACGTTGGACCGGTGGCGGCGATTCCCGAGATCGAAGAGTTGAACATCGGCCACTCGATCGTCAGTAGAGCGATATTTGTGGGTTTGCCGGAAGCCGTGCGCGAAATGCGCGGTGCAATGGACGCAGCACGTCGCTCAGGAGCGCACAGCGCATGACCAGAACCGGAGACGAAGTGATTCCGATCTCGCAGCTCTTTTTCGACGACGCCGGGCCACACATCGTGAGCCCGACGACTTCGCCAGAGCTTTACGGCGGCACAACGCTCGCTCGGCCCGACCCAGCACGCATCACCCGGCGGCCAACACCGCGGTCGGGAACTCCGCTCGGCGGCGCAGCGCGTTACACTCCAGCGCGCGGCCGCGAGCTCCACGATCTCCTCGGGACGAGCATCGTCCAGCTCGGAGCCGTCGCCGGCGGAACTCGCCGGACACCCGTGCCCGCGCCGCCACCGGTGGCGATCGAGACTCTGCTATACCGTGGACGCGCGGCACTCGACAGGGCACTCGAGATTCGCGCAACGGCGCGAAGCACCGGCCACCCGCCAAGCGCCGAGTCGGTAGACGAGCTGCTCGATCTCATTGCACTCGCGGCCGAGGAGTAGCGGTTGAGAATAAGCTGGCGGAGCGCAATCGGCATCGCGCTCAGCGTCGCCCTTCTCGTGTGGACACTTCGTGGCGTTTCGCTCGCTGCGGTATGGCATGAGCTCGCCGTTTCCAATCTCCCGCTGTTTCTGGCATCGGCAACCTGCGCGACACTCCTGTTTCCGATCCGCGCACTGAAGTGGCGGACGATTCTCGAACCCGTTGCACCCAACCTGCCTTTCGGCCCTCTCTGGCGCTCCGTTGCAATCGGGATGATGGTGAACAATCTCGTCCCGGCGCGCGCCGGAGAGATCGCACGTGCCTATGCAATAACACGCGAGACGACGGTTTCATTCGCCAGCTCGCTCGCATCACTCGCTGTCGATCGCCTGTTCGACATGGTGGTGATGCTCGGCCTCGGAGCGGCGGCGCTGCTCGATCCGTCATTCCCGAGCGGCGCGCGCGTCGCCGGGCAGTCGCTCGGCCATCTCGCGCAGGGCTCGATCCTGATCGTGGTGCTGCTCGTCGCGGGGCTCTACCTGCTGGCGTTCTTTCCCGCGCAGCTCGTGACGGCATTCGAGATATTCGCGCGAAAAGTG
>JAHFCS010000074.1 GCA_023249395.1 Gemmatimonadota bacterium | reverse complement strand
TTAACCCACTTGCTGGGCTTCTGCTCTCCTAAAGGCGTCCCGCCGCGGAATAATGGGTGTCCGAACTGGGTGACACCGAGGGTCGGTTCAGATGGATTGCGGCAAGGCTAACTCATTGTCCCTTCAGGCTTTAGACTCTATTCATCAGTTTGGCATGCCTCCTGCCCCTGTACAGGCCATGACCAACCTTAGTTACCTGCGGGCGACCGCAGGGAAGATGGATAGATGGCGGTTGCTTCTGCTCGCTGCGGCAATGCTCGCGGTGAGTGGGTCGGCTGAGGCCCAAGGGATTCCGCGTGGACTTCCTATTCCGCATTTCCCGAAGGCCTCGCCGAAGCAACAGCCCGCGGTGCCGCCTGCCTACAGGCCTCCGCAAGGGATGTGCAGGATCTGGATCGAAGGAGTTCCCCCGGATCAGCAGCCCGCCCCAACGGACTGTGTCAACGCAGTCCGCAACCGCCCCGTTAACGGCTCGGTGATTTTCGGGGACGATTTCCCGAAAAAGGACTACAAGCCGAAGAAAGGCAGGAAGTCCTGATTCTCAGGCCGCTGATCCCTGGATACAAAAAGGACAGGAAGAAATGAATCGCTTGATGATCATATTCGGGCTTGCCGCGACCGCCGCGATTTCGGCGCCCGCTTCAGCCCAGACGAATTGTCGATGGTACGACGTGAACTGTCGAGTCGCCACAAACGGTACCGACCGCGTCGGCACGAGAGTCGACGGATCGTGGCAGGTAGCCGGGCGCGACACGAATGGCGACGTCTATGGCAATGTCAATCGTGACGTCAATCGCGGCAGGAAACGCAGCGAAGTGCGCTACGGACGCAACGGAGCAATCTGCAAGTACAAGGAAAACGAGCATGGCTACAAGGAAGACTGCAAGTATCCGAAGGAAGCCAGGCTCAGGAAGCTCAAGGTTGCCCGTAACGATCGTATCGAGCACCGCCGGGTCAACCGGGACGGCGTCTGGTACGACGTCGGCAATGGCAAGGGGAACGGGAAGGGCAAGTACAAGAATCACTAGCCGTCGAGTTCGAGCCCCGGGTGGAGCGATTCCACCCGGGGCTTTTTTTGTGCAACTTGCAAACGTGATGCGCAAGGTTCAGGACAAGTATCTCCCGCCCGACCACGATGCCTTCGTCGCGGCGGAGCCACTCACCGGTCGCATCATCGTCATCGCGCCGACGCGCGCCGCGTGCGAGACAATCGAGCTCGCTCTTGGTCTGCATCTTCAGACTGTCCTCGAGGAGCAGCACGGAGCCGAGATTCGCGCATTTGCCGCCGCCGGCAAGGGGTTCGGCATCGTCGCCGGGACTGGAACCGGAAAAACACTTTCCATCCGGCCAATTTCCGAGACAATCCTCAGCACTGAAGATCTGCGGGTGGGTGTGGTGAACCGCGAGCGCGAAGCAACCCCCGACACCCCGATGTGGAATGTCATCATCGTCACCACCGGCATCGCGCGCCGCTGGTTTCAGGATGGCGACATCCTTCGCACCGACACGCTCGTTGTGGACGAAATTCACCAGACGTCGGCTGAGCTCGAGCTTTGCCTGGCGCTCGGAAAGCGCGTCGGATGCCGCTTCATCTGGCTGTCGGCAACCGTCGATCCGACCTTCTACGCGAAATA
The DNA here is from genome assembly GCA_023249395.1 of Gemmatimonadota bacterium. Lineage (GTDB taxonomy): Bacteria > Gemmatimonadota > Gemmatimonadetes > Gemmatimonadales > Gemmatimonadaceae > UBA4720. Next base: position 6,519 of record JAHFCS010000074.1, on the reverse strand, counting down.
TCTCGACGCGTCGGAAGTGCTTCAGAGCTTCGCATTCGACCCGTCGCGCGCGGCCGACGTGAAAGTCGTGCGGAAGGATCCTCTGGAGTTTCTCGACGACCGGTTTCTCCAGTCGGTCATCAAGCAGCGGCGCGGCGTGGGCATGTTCCTGCCGACGCGGGCCGGTGTGGAAGAGGCCGCCGCTCTCGTCGAATCGAGGTTTCCCCGCATCAACACCGCGCACTATCACGGCGGGGAGCCGATTCGCGTCATCCGTCCTTTCCTCGAGGCCGAGGAGCGCAAGCCGTTCTTTCTGACGATGACGGCAGCCGGCCAGAGCGCTCTCAACGTCCGCGGGCTCGATACGGTCGTCATCGACGATTCGCGATTCGGCAACATCATCGAGCGCGGCAGGAACGTCCTCACACGCATGCACCTCGGCGCCAACGAGATCCTCCAGATGGCGGGACGCGTGCACGGCCGCGTGGAGGGCGGACGCGTCTTCATTCTTTCCGACCGCGACATTCGCTTCGAGACGCTACGTCCCACAGCGCCGGAGTTCCAGCTCGCCGGCGATTCGGAACGAGTCGCGATGACGTGCGCCGACCTTGGCGTCGACGCGTCGGAGCTGGAGCTTCCCGTGCCTCTCGACCGCGTAGCCTACCGTCGCGCGGTGAAGCTCCTCGAGAGTCGCGGCATCATCGACAAGGGAAGGCTCTCGCATTACGGCAAGCAGGTCGAAGCAATGCCCGTGGACAGGCCCTGGGCGGAGCTTCTCGTCAACGCCGACGACGAGCTGGTGCCGTACCTCGCAGTCATGAGCTCACTCGAGTCGCTGCACCGGATGACGCGCGAAGAGCGCGATCTCGCCGGATTGGTGGTCGCGGGGAGCGACCATCTCACGGCATACAACCTCTACGCGGAAGCGTACTCGCGCTGCGGCTACCAGGGTGAGGTCTACGGCCTTCCGCGACATCTCTTCGACGAGAGGATCGAGCGATGGGCGGAAAAGCGCGGAGTTCTCATCAAGGCGATCGAGGACACGGCACTCGGAATGGCAAGCGTCTTTCGCGCACTGGAAATGCCGCTGCCCGACAGGATGGTCATCGCCCGCGATCACATTGAACGAAAGTTCAGCGAGCTGCTCGCGCGGTTCATGCCCTTCGATCTCGTCATCGACGAGGAGACCGCCGACGGAATGCAGGCTCGTGTGTCGAGGACGAGCGTCTGCGGGAGCTGGGGTGCGATCGCCGGCGAGATCAGATACTTCGCCGACAGATCGGGAACTCCGCGGGCGGCTGTCGAAGGAACACAGATTCCGATGCACCTCATCCGGAAGTACGCGACCCGCGGCGTCTCGGAGATCATCTACGATCCGAAACGGAAGGGAGGCCAGCTCCTTCTGGTCAGAACGCTCGAGTACTTCGGCTTCGAGCTCGAGCGCGAAGTCGAGCCGCTCGAGCTTTTCACGGAGGAGAACGCCGAGCGCGCGCGGCATACGCTGGCCGAGGCGCTGGCAAGGGGTGAAGCGCGGCATCCGGCGGTGAAGCGGAATCGCGCGTCGATCGACGAGATTCGCGAGACGTACCGGCGATCGGCCGGAAAAACGCCGCGCCTCGGCTTTGCCGAGCTGGCCGAGTGGTACGAGGGCCAGCTCGCGTCGATCAAATCGATGGACGAATTCAGGAACGCGCGCTTCGTCCTCGATCCCGATGTCCTCGTGCCGGGTGAGATCAGGAGGCGCTACGCTGCGCTTCCATCCACAGCGGAAATCCGGGATCGTGAGATCGACATCGACTACGACGTCGAGGAGCGGGATGGAGAGCGCATCGGCGTCGCGCGCCTTCGACTTCCCGAGAAGATGGCGCGGAACATCGACGAATCGGAGCTGCCGGTGCTCGACCGGGCTCTCCGATTCGTTGTGATTCGCGGCCAGCGCGGCGCGATCAGCGCCGATTCCCTGGACGAGCTGCAGGAGATTCTCGATCGCCCCTGGTCACCGGACGAAGTGGAAGGGGATGTCGGTGCAGCCGGGTCATTGTCGCGAGAAGAGGAACGGGCGCGCGACCTGGCGGTCCGGCGTCGTCAGGGCCCGGGCAGACATCGCGGAGAGCATGGCGGGCGAGACGCTGGTCGATCCGGCCGCGACGAGGGGACTCGGCGCGGAGGCGGCGACGGGCGGGGGAAGGGATCACGGGGTAAATTTCGCCGCCGATGACAACAAGCTCGCACGGTTCCGGACTTTCCGACGGCGATATTGCCCTCGTCGATTATTTTCGCGCCCATCAGCAGGTCGTGATCGACAGCGGTGAGGCGCTGGCGCCTGCCGCGCAGGCAGCGGGTCGCGCGATCATCGAATCTCTGACTCGTGGCGGAAAGATCATCTGCTTCGGCAACGGAGGGAGCGCGACACAGGCAAGCCACCTGGCGGGCGAGCTCGTTGGCCGGTTCCGTCGCGCGCGCCGACCATTCCCCGCGGTGTCGCTTGCCAGCGACGGCGGCACAATGACGTGCATCGGCAACGACTTCGGCTATCCCGACCTCTTCGCGCGGCAGATGGAGGCATTTGCCAAGGAAGGAGACGTCGCTATCGGGCTGACCACCAGCGGAAAATCCGAGAATGTGGTCAGGGCTCTCGAGGTCGCGAGAAAGCGCGGCTTGGTGACGATCGCGCTCACCGGTGCGGCTGGATTGACCGGCGGCACCGCTGACCATCTCATCGCGGTTCCGAGCGAGGACACGGCGCACATCCAGGAGATCCACCTGATGGTGCTGCACGCCTGGTGTATGGCGATTGACAACGTCTTTGTCGGTGAGCGGGCTTCCACGCCGGGCAAGGCGATCGGCTAGCTGCTCAAAACCCAGGTACCTGGTACCTGGTACCTGAGATTAGATGGGCTGCTCGACCGAAATCTCCGCGAGCGGATCCGGCTCACTGGTGGAAAGCGCTTCCTCCTTATAGTTGAGCCAACCGGTTAGACCATCCACGACCAGCTCGACTTCGGTACCGAGGGGAAGCGTGAGGTTCGGAACCTCGTGTCCGGCGGGGAAGTCCATGAGGATCGGGACATCGAGGTCGGCGAGCAGATCGAGCAGAAAATCCTCGAACTCATCTTCTTCCGACCGGTCGAGCGAGAGCTGGCCGAAGACGATTCCTTTCACGTCGCGAAGAAGCCCAGCGGCGCGCAGATGCACGAGGCGCTCGTCGGCGACCGACATCGGGTCGTGAGTCTCCTCGAGGAAGAGAATCGCTCCGCGGGTCTCGATCTCGTACGGGGTGCCGATAGTCTGCTGGACCATCGACAGGTTGCCACCGGTTAAACGACCGCTTGCGCGGCCCGGCCTGACGGCACGCGCGATGTCACGACCGAGGCGTGTTGCGGGACGCGGATTCGTGAGCGCGGTGAGCAATGAGCCGGTGGTCGGATCGCGCGCGATGGGAACGAGATCGTCCACCGTCGGGCCGTGGAAGACGCGAAGCCCCGCCTGTCGCATGAGCCAGAGGTGGAGCGCCGTGATGTCCGAGTAGCCGACGAAGATCTTGGGATTATTCCTGAAGATCTCGGGCTCGAGGTAAGGCAGCATCCGGACTGCGCCGTATCCTCCGGTGCCGCCGATCACCGCCTTGATCCGCGGGTCGAGCCACATCCCCATGAAATTGCTGGCGCGCCTCTCGTCCTCGTGCCGCTGAAAGCGTCTGAGCGTGGCGATATCAGGATCGAGAATCACCTCGTATCCCGCGTGCTCCAGCGCCTGGACTCCGCGCTGAAGCGGCCCGGACCTCGGCGAGTACGACGGTGCAACGACGCCGATCGCTTCGCCCCTGGCGATGGCGGCCGGTCGAATGAGCGGGCGCGTGCAATTGTCGGCGATCGCGATCACGGAGGCACCATTCGGGTGGGAACCATTCGCGCCAGCGCCATTTCCCACCGCGCCAGTCGCGCCGGAGCCATTATGTCTCGCGCCGATCAAACCGGCGCGATTACTCTCGGGATGATCGAGAGTCGCGCTGGTTGCCGCTGTCAGCGTCACGTCGGGTGCCTCACTAAATTCACTGATATGTCAGACTCGCCGGTAAAAGATTCTGCGGATCGCCCTGATATTGCACCTGTCGGGCCGAAGGGCCCACGGGCCCCGGTCGGACCCGATCCCATTCCTGACGTCTACTTTCGGAAGGGTTTTGGGCTCAAGGCCGAGGTGCAGGAAGAGCTCGCTTCTGATTATAACGGGCGTCTGGTCGATCTGCTCCGGGAGCGGGAGTTCACCCTTACGGCGGGGGGCGTGACCGTCCGTTTAGCCCGCGAATTCGGCTTCTGCTACGGCGTGGAGCGGGCCGTTGACTACGCCTACCAGACCCGGAGGAAGTTCCCCGACCGGCGGGTCTTCCTCGCCGGGGAGATCATCCACAACCCCCACGTGAACGCGAAGCTGCGCGAAATGGGGGTGGAGATCCTCATTCCGGCGCAAATCGGAGGAAAGATCGATTATGGCGTCGTACGGCCGGATGATGTCGTGATCCTGCCGGCATTCGGCGTGACAATCGAGGATTTCGAGAAGCTGAGGGAGATCGGCTGCGTGATGGTGGACACGACCTGTGGCTCGGTGCTGAATGTCTGGAAGAGGGTCGAGAGCTACGCCCGGGACGGCTACACGGCGCTCATTCATGGCAAGTACTACCACGAGGAGACTCGGGCGACGGCATCGCAGACCGCGAAGCACGGACCCGGACATTACATCGTCGTGCGCAACATGGACGAGGCTCGTGCGGTCTGCGATTTCATCGAGGGGAAAGTCTCAGCCGAAGCGTTGATGACTCAGTTTGGCCATACGGTTTCGCCAGGCTTTGATCCAGATCGCGATCTCAAGCGGATCGGAGTTGCCAACCAGACGACGATGCTCGCGCGCGAGTCGCTCGCAATTGGGGTCGAGGTTGGGGCGGCGATGATCCGCGCCCATGGGGAGGAATACGCGAACGCGAATTTCAAAACCTTCGACACGATCTGCAGCGCGACGCAGGAGAGGCAGGACGCGGTGGTGGAGCTTCTGACCGATCCCCTCGACGTGATGGTCGTGATTGGTGGCTTCAACTCGAGCAATACGCTCTCTCTGGCCGCGCTCTGCTCGGAGAGCGTCCGGACCTATCATGTCGAGGACGCGGGCGCAATCGACCCTGTGGCGGGAACGATCCGTCATCGGCCGCTCGGGGCGAAAGCCGAAGTGGACACACCCTCCTGGCTGCCGGACGAAGGTCCTGTCCGCGTGGGGATTACCGCGGGCGCCAGCACACCCAACAACAAGATTGGTGACGCGGTCGCGCGGATCTTCGCGACCCGTCGTATTGGGTCCCAAGCAATCGAGTAATTCCGGCTTCGCGGGGCCTGTCACCTCTGGTGGCGGGGATCGTCCTTGAAGTGACGGAAATATTGCCGCTTGTGTTTTTTCGGTCCGGCCCGAAACTTGACTTACGCTGTGGCGTACAAGAATTGGCAACGCACAGGGAGGAATGATGGAGATGTATGGTGTTCCCGTCACGCCTGAGCCCCAGGCTGGCGGCGTGAGCTCGGATGCGCGTATCGATCTGGGCGCGTGGTTCGGGCGGGGATGGAACGGCGCGGCGACGCTGGGAGAGAAGGGAATGGATTTCGTCAGTAGCGTGCTCGATCGTTTTCGCGAAGCAGATGGACTTGGCTATGACAACGAGGGAGACCAGAACGACAACTGACACGTCCGATTTGGTGTAAATGAAAGGGCCGCCCGATGAAGGCGGCCCTTTTTTTGTGGTGGGCCCAGCATGAACATCGACTTGGAGGTGGAAGTCCTCTGGGGAGTTGGTCGCAACGACCCGAGTGAACCGCAAGGTGGGAATCGTGAGAAACCCACTGAACGAAGCGGCTAGCGAGACCTGTGGGGCGACGAATAGAAACCGGATGGGAGGCGGGCCGACCAGGGCGAGCGGGCCACTGACCGCGAAGCTCTCGCGATCAAGAATCGGGCTGCGTAGATCCGGCGCTCGCGCAGGGACAGTCAGTGTTCTTACCTGGGGAGATCTCGCCTTACTTCTGAAAGGAAGACGTTGTGTCGGTCATCAACACGACGGAGCGAGAAGTCAGCAGCGGAATAAGCGGCGCGGCGCTCTGGATCGCCGCTCGGTATGGCCGAAGCTGGTGGCATGTCGCAGCTCACAAAGCGCTCCAAATCGCTCTGCCCGGCCGGTATTTCGAATCTCTAGGGACCCGCTACCCGCTACTCACTCCGAGTTCCGTCGCGATTGCCGCTGCTTCATCGTCGGTCGGATCGAGTGCAACGGCGGCCATAGCGAACGCTGTGGCTCGCGCGACTAGTCGCCGCCGCTCGCCATCCATTCCGGTGTCACCCGCGAGCGTGGCGTCGGCCGCCGTCAGCCGTGCGAGCATTGCGAGTTTTTTCGGATGAGCTACAAGTCGCACAACCGACTCGACATCGAGCATGCGAAGGAGCGGAGCTTCGGGGCCGAGCAGAGTCCCGTATGCGTTGTCGATTTCTGCTCTCGCCGCGGGCAAA
>JAHFCS010000073.1:585-8238 GCA_023249395.1 Gemmatimonadota bacterium | reverse complement strand
TCCCCACGACGCGAGCGTCATCGTATCGCCCGGGCGGTCATCGTCTCGTCCCGCCGTATCGGCGCAGGATGCTGTCAGCGAGGGCATTGTATGGACTCATCGTCTGACCGGTGGCAGGTCCCTCCTGGTTTCCGCTCGCCATACCTCCGTTGCGTCCGTAAAGTCGCGCAAACTCTTCGCCGCTCAGGGATATCCGCGTCGTGTAGGCAATCGCTATGAGCCCCGCCAGTGCGAACCACGCGGCATAAGCCACGATGAAGGGTCTGATCGGCGGCGTCCACAGGTATCGCGCGACGATCGTAACAAGCAGCGCGACGAGCAACGGGGTGATCGGCATCCAGAGTCGCGGCGAGTCATAGGGCCAGAAGACGAGGATAGTTACGTACGAGAGGAGGTAAACCCTAACCGGTGTCCAATGAACAGATCGCCGCAGTGCGAAAAGGAGACCGGGGCCGGCGATCACCCCCGCTGCAACAAAGATCGGCTTGAGATTGTGGAAGCGTGACAGCGGCAGATTGAGAACGAGTTCCCCAAGGCTGCCGAGTGTCCCGGTGATCCGCCTCAGGACGGGAGATGCCAGCTGTCCGTACGCATACCAGTACCGGGGTTGCGATACATAAGTCTCGAAGATCGCGGTCCTGGACAACGCGACTACCGACGCCGCGAGCAACAAGACAATCACGATCGTCGCGGCGGCGAGGCGGCGGCTGGGCCTCGGTTCAGCGCGTGGATGATGCAGAGTCGCAAGGCTGCTCCAGAGCAGCGCCGGAACGAGCGCCACGGCGACGAGCCTCAGTGTCATTGCGACTCCCACCAGGACGAGGGCCGTCGCAAGCCATCGGAGTCGGCTCCAGCCCTCCGCCGAAACTCCAATCTTCATCGCGAGGAGAGCAAGAAGCGACGTCGCGAGGAACGCCGCTTCCGGGAGCGGAGCGGCGACACTTCGGACTACCGGGGTCACCAGCAGCGTCAGGAGCACAATGACCCGCCGAAGCTGAACGGGACAATCGTCATAGATCGTCCAGAGGGCCCACACGGCAATGCCCAGAAAGAAACAATTCGCGAGAACGAAGCCGAAGGAAGAACCGAGCCCCGCGCGATCGAGCAGCGCGAGGAATACCGGATATCCGAGGGGAAGCGACACCGCCCGCAACGATCGCCCATCGGCGATGGCCGCGGCCATGCGGAGATAGTCGGCCGAGTCGTTATCGAGCCTGAGGGGAGTCGCAGTCTGCAGCAGATACAAGACACTCAGCGTCGCGAGTGCCAGCACGAAAAGCCACAGATTCAGGGATGGGGAACGGGTCATGCGTCCCGCAAAATGCATGTGGACCTCTGCTTACTCAACCTTGTAGCGCGCGGTAGTGATCTTGCGGACGCAACGCCCACCCGAGAGGTAAATTCTGCCCGATGCTGGACTTTCACAACCACCTCATGCCGGGCGTAGATGACGGGGCCGGCGACATCGACGAGGCCAGGACAGGGCTCTCGGAGTTTCGCGCCCAGAGAATCGAATGCATCATAACAACTCCCCATCTGCGCGGATCGATGATCGATCGCCCGCGTGAGTTCGAGGGATTTCTCGACGTCCTCGACAACGCCTGGGAGTCGCTCAAGGCGCTGGCCACCGCCGAGTTTCCGGAGATGCGACTCGAACGGGGAGCGGAGGTGATGCTCGACGTTCCGCGGCCCGATCTGTCGGATGCTCGCGTTCGCCTGGCGGGCACGTCGTTCGTCCTGCTTGAATTCCCGTTCATGAGCATACCTCCCCACAGTACGCTGGCAATTCGGGATCTCGCGCGTAACGGATGGGTGCCCGTAATTGCACACCCCGAACGTTACCGGAACATTCCCGTCAACTACGACCTCGTGGAAGACTGGCGCGATTCGGGCGCGTGCATTCAGGTAAATTCGGGTTCGTTCATCGGGTACTATGGTGCGGGAGCGAAAGCGATTGCGTGGGGGCTGCTCGAGCGCGGCTGCGTTGACTATCTGTCGAGTGACTACCACTCCCGCGGGAAATGCGCGGTCAGGGATTGCGCCAAGGCATTCGAGAGGCGTGGCGCGGAAGCACAGCTTCGTGCTCTCACCACGACCAATCCCGAGCGCCTGTTGCGCGATGAGCGTCCCGTACCGGTGCAACCCTTGATCGAGGGATCCGGTTCGTTCTGGAGGCGGCTCCTGCCCCGATTCCTCCGCTGACCGACCTTCATCCGCTGGTGCAGGGTGTTCTCGCCACACTCCTGGCGGGGTTTGCCCTGATATCGTGGATGGCACTCGGCTCCCTTCTCGTGACGCGATCCGGAGACGACATCGCGCACGAAGTGAAGATCCCGGCCTCTCTCCTCGTCGGGAGTGGAATCACAGCTGCTGCCTTTGCGGTGCTCACCCGGCTCGGTATTGTCGACGGTGCGATATGGCTGGTCGGTGGTATCTCGCTCCTCGTGGTGATTCTGCGGCGTCATGCAATGCACGACGCGGTTCGGGAAATCGCGGTCGAACACAGGGTGACTCTCGGTAGCAGCGGATTTCTTCGGGCGCTCGCGCTTCCAATGGCCGCGCTGCTGTGGATCAATGCAATTGCCCCGCCGCGAGATGCCGACGTGATGCGGTATCATCTCGCTCACATCCGGCAGATCATCAGCGACGGTGGGTGGCAAACGATTCCGGATTACCACTATGCCTTTCCCTTTGGCTGGACGCTGAACTATCTGCCGTTCGAGCGTCTCGATCTTCCTCAGGCCGCGAGCCTCGTGAATGTCGGTCTGTGGCTTATCCTTCTCGCGGGACTGTTCAGAATTGCGCGGGCATCGCAGGGGTCGCGAATTGCGGTCCTGATTTCCGTTGCCTTCTTCGTTCATCCTTTCGTTCTGCACACCTTCGCGAGCGCGATGGCGGATGGCTACGCAATCTTCGTCGTCTATGCGGTCGCCCTTCTATTGTCCAAGACGAATGACCACGAGGAGAGCGTCGCGCCGCTGCTCGGGTTTGTCTCCTGGATAGGGACGCAGTCGCGATACCAGCTTGCGGGCGTAGCGATGGCGGCGACCCTCGTCTTCGTATGGAGCGCCGCGCGACGACGATCGTTGCGAGGGCTGTTGCGCTTCTCAGCCGGAGCCGCGGCCGCAATCGTGCTGAGCGCTCCATTCTACGTCGCGAATCTCACCGGTCTCGGAAATCCGGTTTGGCCGTTGTTCATACCTGCCATCAACGGGACCGGAGCCTACGCGGACCGGATTGCGGCAGCGTATTCGAGATCCTTGACAGGCTCCTACGATGCGCCATTCATGGTGCGAAAATTTGGCGACATGCTGTTGACGCCATCTCTGTTTCCGCTGGCACTCCTTCTCGTCGCCATCATTCTCGCGTCCGTCTGGACCCGGGACGTTCGTTATCGCCGGATCGCGATATTCGGCACGCTTTTCCTCGGCTTCTGGGGTTTGGTGCAGCCGAGGTTTTTTCCGAAGCAGGTCATCATCGTGCTCGCGCTCGGTCCGCTTCTCGCCGCGCCAGCAATCGAGGGGCGGGTCTCTTCCGTAGGCGGACGCCGGTTGATCCGAAGCGCTCTCGTCGCGGCGATAGTCGCGATGGCGGGCCTGTCCGCGGTGTTGTCATGGGACCATGCTCGCTACGCCGTTACGGGCGACAAGGCAGCGTTCCACCGATTCACGTGGTATTACCCGGTTTACGATTGGGTAAACCACAACACGCCTACCGACGCCCGGTTTCTCGTAATCGCGTATTCCGGTCACAGCTACTACCTGGACCGCCGCTACCGGCGCGCCGATCCGTGGCTCAGCGGCGTTGTGGACTGGTCAAGCGTTTCCTCCCCGGAGAATCTGGACGATGTTCTCCACCGGGGCGGGTACGACTACGTGATATTCGACGATCGTGACTGGAGCGACTTTTCCGGTGGATCGGCAATGTCGTCCTCGGTCAGAGCAGCCATCGAAAAGGGAATGCTTGTGCCAGTACACGAGTCGCGGGAGAGGCTCTACTCGAGCCGCATTCGGCGCAGATTCTCCGAAACGACCGTCTATGTGCTCAGGCGAGTAACACCCGGATGACGGAGGAAGCGGTGCAATCCGGCCAGAATGGCGGTACGAGCGATGATGACGTCGAGCTGCACGTCGAGTTCGACGGCCGGCAGATCACGTTACGTACTGACGTCAGCGAGATGAGCGATTATCTCAGGCGGACTTTCCGCGCCATGCTGGTGCCGCGGGTCAGTGAGAGCGCCGGATCATTCCATCTTTACCGCATTGCTGGTGGCTACGCCTTGCAGGGACCCGAGCCGCTGGAGTTCACCGGCGGGATCGAGGCTCTTTTCGACCATCTGAAGCACGAGGTCCTCTTCCAGTTCATTCGCAGTCGGCCGGATCTGCTCTGGCTTCACTCCGGCGCCGTGGAGCGCGACGGTGGCGCGGTGCTGGTATCGGGGCCGTCGGGGGAGGGGAAGAGCACCCTCGTGACCCTTCTTTGCGAGCGCGGCTGGCGCTTCATGTCAGATGACGTGGCACCCATCAGCATGGACGCTGACGAAGTGCTCCCATATCCCCAATCCCCGCTCCGGCGGGTCAAGGCGCGCGACCAGACCCCGTTCATCGGAATCGGGACGCTGGAGCGGGAACAGGTCGTGATTCCTCTCGATGCCATTCAGCGTGGCGTAGTACCGGTGAGGGCGATAGTGTTCCCGGTCTTTCAGGAGCGTACGGACGCCGTTTTGAGTCGGCTTTCCGAAGGGGAGGCCGCGCTCGAGCTCCTGCGGAATTGCACGAGTTTTGCAGCTCAGAAGTCGGTCGCGGTCGATCGAGCCAGCAGGATTGCTCACGCCGTTCCGGCTTATCGCATATCCTACGGCGCAGCGTCCGACGCCACACGCCTGATTCGGTCGCTAAAGTGAGCCGAGGCCTGATGCTTGCGCCCCGAACAGGTAGACCATATTTATATGGGGCAGCATAATGCCCTGCGCCTTCAGGACAACGTATAGCGGAGATGCACATGAAATCTCTTCCTCGTGTTCGCCCCGGACTTCTCCGTCATCACTTGGATGGTCAGGTGTTGATCTATGATGCGCGCGAGGATCGCGTGCACCTGCTGGACCCAACTACGGGTCACGTGTTCGAGCTCCTGGAACAGGGGGGCCGCACGCGCGAAGGAATTGTTGGCGAGCTCGCCACCCGCATGGACGCGGTCGAGAGCGACAGCATGCTGCAGCTGTCACTCGACGAGCTCAGAAAGGCGGATCTCCTCGAAGACTCGGCACCCGCCATGCCGGCGCTGAGCGAGCTCAACCGCCGCGATCTGCTCCGCAAGGTAGGACTCGCTGGTGCGGCGGCCCTGCTGGTCCCGGCGATCGCAACGCTCACCGCGACACCTGCATACGCGCAGGCTTCTTGCCGCGCGCAGGGCGGTCTCTGTGTCGGTAGCGGCGGCGGCATTCCCTGCTGCCATCCGTTGACCTGTCAGAACGTCGACTCGAACACGGGTCTTGGAACCTGCCAGCCGTAACGAGCCGACAACACGAAACGAAAGGGGCCCCATGAATCATGGGGCCCTTTTTTTGTCTCCTGTCGAGCTAATCCTTTGGATCAGGACGCGCGGCTCGCTGTCGCAGGCTCGGGACTCTGCTCGACGCTCCCGGCCTGCGAGCCTCGGCTCTCGGGAGGAAAGAAGGCGTCCTTGAAACGATGAAAGAACTCGGGAGGCATGTGCCCTGACCACTGCTTCTCGATTGTCCCGGACGCCACCAGGACGGTCGTTGGCACGCCATAAACGAGCCGGTTCATCAGCGTCTGTGGTATCGAGGTGATCGGAAAGCGGATTCCTGAGTCGCGAACGAAGGTCTCGAGCTTCTCGTTCGACACCGCGACAACGCCAATCACCTTCGGCAGGCCTCGCGACTGATCCATTGCGTTGAGAACTCGCACCCACTGCTTGCAGTGGGGGCAATCCGGCCCGAGATACGAGACGAGCAGCTCGCCGGGGCTGTCGGACTTTGCGCCCCATCGCGATCGCCAGCGACGCCCCACCTTAAGCGGGCTCAAGTCGATCATGAAATGATTCGTCTTTCGGAGGACGGCCTGCGATGCCTCCGCCAGACCGGCCACGAGAACACCCGCGAATCCGACGGCGATCAGCTTCCACACCGGGGTCTCAAGCGTGCGTGGGAGAACGAGCCACGCCGCAAGGAGCAACGCGATGAAAATGCCATTCAGCGTAATGCTCTGCGCAATCGATGGCACGACGTACCCGCCATAGCACCCGCAGTCGGTCGTCCGGCCACTCTTCACTCCCCACCAGCTGACGCCGGTGAGCATGACGAGAAGAACCGCGGTCGCTGGCGGTACCGCTGCCGGTGCCACTCCGAGGATCAGTGCCAGCCCCCAGGCCGTTTCCAATCCGGCAATGGCCGTGACGGCGGGTCGACCGAGGTAACTGGGGATCCATCCGAGCTTTGACAGGTGGCCGGAAAAAACGTGCGGCGCGACCGCCTTGATCATTCCCGCCCAGACAAACGTCGCCCCTACGAGCCAGGGTCCCACGGCAAGCCAGCTGGCGCCCGAATTGAGATTGGGGGTGATGCTCATCAGAATCGCTTGAATGAGAGGAATAATCAGTGGATTTCAGATATTACGTCGGTAACCATCGCAGAATAGCCTGGAACCAGGACCGAGTCCACTTTCCAAAAAGAGGAACATCGGTGATTTTTCGGCCACCTGCCCGCGATAATCTCGCTGCCGCCAATCCATTCACACAACCACGCCATGCTGCCCCAGACGGAGCTCGTCATTGCTCTGAGCCGGACTCCTGTCGGAGACGACGCACAGAAGCGGGTGCGGCGGCTGGCTGAGGGCTACGTTGACTGGACCGCCGTTGCGGCGCTCGCCGCTGAGTGGCAGGTCGAGGCGACAGTTTTCGCAAATCTACTGTCGGATCGCGCACCGGCACTCGACGAGCATGTACTCACGGAGCTCGCGAGGCTCGAGCAGCGCGCCCGCGCGTTCGCACTCTCGCGCACGCTGGTCCTGATGGATCTGGTGAACAGCCTCACTCGTGCCGGCATTCCGACTATCGTCCTGAAGGGTCCCGCGGTGGCGATGGCTGCGTACGGCGACTATTCGCGCCGCGCATTCGGCGACATCGACCTCCTCGTTCACCGTGGCGATCTGGCGGCAGCGCGCGACCATGTCATCGCGCGGGGTTACATTGCGCGCTACCGGCCGGAGATGGAGAGCGGATTGATCGCCGGCGAGCATGCCCTCGAGTTCTCCGACTCTCGCACTCCGGTGGAGCTGCACTGGTCGCTTCTCTCGCGCCATCTGCATTTCGACATCGGCATCGACGACCTGTGGAACGACGCGCGCACAATTCGGTGTGCCGACTCCGACATGATGGTGCTCTCTCCGGAGCATCTCTTCCTCTATCTCTGCGCTCACGGCGCGAAGCACGAGTGGGCGTCATTCAGGTGGATCTGCGACATCGCCCAGATTGCGCAGCGCCTGAGTCCCGCTGAAGCGGCACGGGTGATCGAGCTCGCGCAGCGAGCCCATGCGAGAAGGATTCTGGCGCTGGGCTTGCGGCTCGTGCGAGAAACGTTCGGCGAAGAGGAGTCGGTATTTCCGGCCGACGCGCTCTTGCCGGAGCGCGACA
>JAHFCS010000073.1:0-575 GCA_023249395.1 Gemmatimonadota bacterium | reverse complement strand
GTCGCGCTGGTGAGGTCACGCCTTCACCCCGGTGATGTCGTCGCCCGTCCGCTGGTGCCGGAGCGACTCGCCGGCATCCATCCCTATGTTGGGCCTCTCGCGTTCTGGATCAGGTCGCGCGAGCGAAAGCGTGATCAGCTCGTCTGCGCTGCGAGATTCCTTTTTATCCCCGCCGCAAATGATGCGGGTGGGGGATCGCTCAGCTGGGTGCGACGTCCGGCTCGGCTGCTAGCCCAGGCGCTGAAGCGAGTGGCACGCACATCGTGATTGATCCGGCGCGCCGCATCGGGGCGTGGAGGAGCAGCGGCGAGCGTATATTCCGCGCACCAACCACCCGCTAAATGCTCTTTAATTCCTTCACCTTCCTGATTTTCTTCCCGATTGTCGCGACGATTTACTTCGTCGTGCCGCATCGTTTTCGATGGGCCTGGCTGCTCGCAGCGAGCTGCTACTTCTCCATGGCCTTCATCCCGGTTTACATCCTGATCCTGTTCTTCCTGATCGCCATCGACTATGTGGCGGGGATCATGATCGAGAACGCCAGCGGAGCGAAACGCCGCTCTTTCCTGATCATG
>JAHFCS010000072.1 GCA_023249395.1 Gemmatimonadota bacterium | reverse complement strand
AGCCGAAGCTCGCCGGAGCGCATTACGGATTGGCGTTTCTTCTCCTCAGGCGTGGCGAGACCGGCGACGCGGCCTTCCACCTCGAGGCTTTCCTCATGGATCCACCGCCTCCGAGTGCCGAGGCAGAGCGATGGGTTCGCCATGCAAAGGAAACTCTCGAGCGGATTCGCACGACTCCGGCCGCCGCGGAAGGCGGTCCCCTGGGTAGTGGCGAGTACCCAGAGGCCTCCGAGTAGATGGGCGATGTTCTCGCGATCGTCAGCCAGAAAGGCGGAGTAGGCAAGACCACTACAGTGGTGAATCTCGCGGCCGCATTCGCGAGACGGGGACTCAAGACGCTCGTGGTGGACGTCGATCCACAGGGGTCGGTTCGATACGGCGTCGGGTTGCGCCGCGACCAGCGGAACGCGGGGTTCGCAGATTATCTGAACGGCCAGAAATCTCTGCGTGAGGTAATCCTGCCGACGGCACTGCCCTGGCTCCGCGTCATCCTCGCCGGCTCCGTTTCCGACGATGCCGATCACGTCACATATCAGCAGCTCATCGCCGAAACTTCGATTCTGCCCGACCTGCTCGAGACGGCGCGGGCGCGCTGCCACGTGGTGGTGGTCGATACGCCGCCCGGTCTCGGAGCGATCACGAGATGTGTTCTCGGCGCGAGCCAGCACGTGATCGTCCCACTTCAGTGTGAGCCGCTGGCACTGCAGACAACTCCCCAGATCCTGCGGGGCATTCAGGATGTCGTGGCGACCAATGAGGAGCTGATGCTCGACGGCATCCTGATGACGATGTTCGAAGCCGGGAATCCCGCCAGCGAGCGTGTCGTGGACTACGTTCGACGACACCTCCCGGCGAACATCGTCTTCGACACGGTGATCCCGAGGACTGTCGCGACGGCGGATGCGTTTGCCGCCGGCCAGCCGGTGGTGCTCCGGTCGCCGGCCGACGCCGCGTCCCAGGCCTACATCGACCTCGCCAACCAGCTCATCGATCGTTTCCTATGACTGGCGACCGTATCGCATTCGCGGTTGCGCTCACTGCCGTGAGCGCTGCCTCCCTGCTCTCGTGCACCGACATCCCCACCGCCGACAACGCCGTTCTGTCGATCGAATTCGATTCACTGCCCTCGCCTTCGGTGGTGCTCGGTGACACGATCCGCGACAGCACAGGTAAGGCAGTGCCGATCACGGCAACTGTCTTCAATTTCAAGGGCGCCGTGATTTCCGGAGCGCCGGTGCGCTTCCATGCATTGGACCGCGGCATCCGGATGGATAGCGTCACCGGATTCGCAATCGGCGACAGCGTGCGCGACATACCGGTCCGCATTGCGGTCAGCGTCGGCAGCCTCCAGGCGATCCGGACGCTCGACGTGGTGCTGAGGCCCGACACAGTCGTGGCGGTGAACGGACGGGATAGCCTGTCCTACGCGCTGCTCGACAGCACGAAGAACGTGTCGCCAGCCCTGTCGGTTCGGGTTCAGCATTCACTCACCAGCGCCGACAGTGTGGTCAAGTCGTACCTCGTGACTTTCACGGTCATTTCACCGGCGGACACGCTGCTGGCGCGTCTCGTGAACGAGGGCGGTAAATCGTCGCGCATCGACACCACTGACGTCGCCGGTCTCGCGTCGCGACAGATCCGCTTGAGCCCGGCGCGACTGACCGCGCTCACCGACTCGGTCATCGTGAGTGCAACGGTGAAGTATCACGGAGCAAACGTGCGCGGCAGTCCCGTGCGGCTCGTTCTCAAGGTCAAGCCGGCGGCACCGTGAGCATGGCCATTTTCCGGAGGGAATCGTGGTAGTAAGTGGCGGACCATCTCCCCGGCCGGGGACGCTCAACGAGCTTTTCTTCGAAGCCGCGGAGCGTCACGCCAAACCCGATGCGATGCAGGTGAAGCTGGGCGGACAGTACCGGCCGATCTCGCACGGCGAGATTCTGACCCGCGTGAGGCGGCTCGCCCGTGGACTCTGGCTGTCTGGCGTGGGACGCGGGGACCGGGTCGCGATTCTCTCGGAAAATCGGCCGGAATGGGCAATTGCCGACTACGCCTGCCTGACGGCCGGCCTCACCGACGTTCCGCTGTACCCTACGCTGCCCGCCGATCAGATCGCATACATCCTGCGCGACTCCGGGTCGGTGGCAATCTTCGTATCGACCGCCGAGCAGGGTGCCAAGATCGCGTCGATCCGCTCGGAGCTTCCGGGGCTGAGGACCGTCATCTACTTCGACGACGTGAGAGGCGACTCGGGTGTCACGATGGCGAGCGTCGAAGCGAAGGGAGCTGAGGGCGAGAGCGCGGAGACGATAGCGGCGTACAGGCGCGGCGCTGACGAGGTGAGGCCCGACGATCTTGCGACACTGATCTACACTTCGGGAACGACCGGGCCGCCAAAGGGCGTGATGCTGACGCATAACAACATCTTTTCGAACGTCGCCGCAACGCGGGACAGGATTTCCGTAAAAGGTGACGACGTGTCGCTGAGCTTTCTGCCGTTGTCGCACATCTTCCAGAGAATGGGCGACTACTGGATGTTCGCCACCGGCTCCTCGATCGCCTACGCCGAGGGCATTGACAGCGTTCCGAACAACATGCAGGAGGTTCGGCCGTCGATCGTTCTCTCGGTGCCGCGGCTCTACGAGAAGATGTACGCGCGTGTCTTCCACAATGCGCTGGCCAGCGGCGGAGTCAAGCGCAGAATGTTCTTCTGGGCGCGGCGCGTGGCCGATCGCTGGTCGGACGTGACGCTTGCCGGTGGCAAGCCAGGCCCGATTCTGGGAGCGCAGTACGGGCTCGCTCAGAAGCTCGTCTTCTCGAAGATCAAGGAGCGGACCGGTGGCCGTATGCGGTACTTCGTATCGGGAGGCGCACCGCTCGCTCCGGAAATCAACAAGTTTTTCTACTCCGCCGGATTGATGATACTCGAAGGGTATGGGCTGACCGAGACGTCGCCCGTCATCGCGGTCAGCACACCCGACGCGTTTCGCATCGGCACCGTCGGCAAGCCCATCCCGGGAGTGGAGGTCACGATCGCGGCTGACGGCGAGATTCTCTCGCGCGGTCCCGGCGTGATGAAGGGCTACTACAACAATCCCGTCGCGACGGCGGAGACGATCGACGCCGACGGATGGCTGCACACTGGCGACATAGGCGAGCTTCGCGACGGCTTCCTCGCCATCACCGATCGCAAGAAGGACATAATCGTCACTGCCGGGGGGAAGAACATCGCACCCCAGCCGATCGAGAATCGCGTGAAGTCGAACAAGTACGTAAGTCAGGCGGTAATGCTGGGCGACAAGCGAAAATTTCCGTCGATGCTCATCGTCCCCAACTTCGAGCAGCTCGAGAAGTGGGCGAAGCGTCAGAACCTGCTGTGGACCGACAGGTCGCAGCTGCTGACGATGCCGGTGGTTCAGGGAAAGATGAACGAAGAAGTGATGAGTGAGCTCGATGGTCTCGCTCACTTCGAGGCGCCGAAGAAGATCGCGCTGCTGGAGCACGATTTCTCCCTCGAGCGAGGCGAGCTCACGCCGACTCAGAAGGTGAAGCGCCGGGTGGTGGATCAGCATTACAAGCAGCTGATCGACACGCTCTACACGGAGGATCAGGCATCGATCGAGTAGCGGCCGAAAACTCGCCGCGCGCTTCCCGTTCTATCGTTTCCGCGTTATCCGCGAGTCGAGCGCAACGAGCTCGCCGACGTATTCGGCTACCACGAACTTCGCGTCTCGCGCCAGCTCGCGAAAATGTGGAGGCAGGGTGGTCTCTGCTGTGGCCGCCAACCGGCCGCGCGGACGCAGCACGCGCGCCGCCTCGGCCAGCATTGGCGCAGTGCAATGCTCTCGGTCGAGTACGATGCCGTCGAGAGAATGCTCAGCGAGCGGAATGGGGAACGACGCGCGAATCTCTGCCACAGAGTCAGAACCGCGCAGCGGCGAAGGCGAATCGAGGGCGATGATGCGCGCACCGGTCAACTCTGCGATAGCCACCGAAGCACGAGCGAGATCTCCAGCGAGCAACGCCATCATGCCGGGCCGCGCGAGGTCGAGAAATGCCGCCAGCATGGTGCCGTCAGACACGGGCTCCGGAAGCGAAGAGTCTGGTACCGTGGTGTCGTCCTCATCGAAAAAGGCAACGCCATCCCGAATGAAATACTCCGCGCCGCAAACCGGACATCCGAGCTTTCCCTCGATGACGACCCTTCCATCCATCCTGTAGAAGGCGGCGACGAGCGAGCTCTCTTCGTGGGCGGCCGGGCAGCGAAGCAGGTCAATGAACTCGAGGTGCATCGAACGACAGCGCGAAGTTCGTCGCTAGGCGCGCGAGATGCGGAGCTCGTCCACGTTCACCGCTTCCGGCTGTGTCAGCGCAAAGAGCACGGCGCGGGCGACGTCGCCGGGATTCAACATCTCCCTCCGCGGCGGATAGCCGGAATTCTCGCTCTCGGTGTCCACGCCCTCCCACAGCGCGGTGTCCACGGATGACGGCGATATCAGCGAGGCGCGAACTCCGCTCCCCCGCAGCTCGGTACGAAGCACTTCGTGCATTGCACGCAGACCGAACTTCGCCGCCGAGTAGGCGCCGTTTTCCGCGAAAATCTTTCTGTCGCCGGCCGAGCCGATCGTCACTACGTGACCGCTCCCCCGCCGGTGCATTTCAGCCAGAAACTCGTGCAGCAGTAGAAACGGACCGATCAGACCCGTCGAGACGGTCGCGATGAAATTCTCGGGCCGCATCAGTTCGAGCGGAGCGACGCGGAAGACACCGGCGTTGTTCACGATGATATCCGGCGCACCGCCGAAAGCCTCGCGCAAGCTGGCCGCAGCGGCGGCGACCGAGGCCCGATCCGTCACGTCGCATTCGAGAGCGATGGTCGAGCCGCCGAGCTTCGCAGCCATTCTGTCGAGCTCGGCTCGCCGACGAGCTGCGAGCGCCACGCGCGCGCCGGCGCCGGTTAATTGTCGCGCGATCTCGGCGCCGATCCCTTGCGATGCACCGGTGACGATCGCAGTCCGTCCGGCGAGCAGCTGCACCAGCGCGTTATCCGCCGTGAGCGAGTCTGAGGAACTCGTCCCGCGTCATGGCGTCGTCGCGGAAAACTCCTCGCAGGGCAGATGTGATCGTCTTCGAGTTCTGCTTCTGCACGCCTCGCATCATCATGCACAGATGGAACGCCTCGATCACAACCCCGACGCCAAGTGGGTCGAGTATCTCGCAGATCGCCTCGGCGATCTGATCGGTCAGTCGTTCCTGCACCTGGAGTCGCTGCGCGAAGACGTCCACGATCCGCGGAAGCTTCGATAGTCCCACGATTCGCCCATTCGGGATGTATGCGACATGGGCCTTTCCGTAGAACGGAAGCATGTGATGCTCACAGAGCGAATAAAGCTCGATGTCGCGCACCATGACCATGTTTTCGTGCGTCTCCTCGAACACCGCATCGCCGATGACCTTGCGGACGTCCTGTTCGTACCCCCGAGTGAGCCACGCGAGCGAGAGCGCGACGCGCTCGGGCGTCTTGAGAAGGCCTTGCCGCTGAGGATCTTCCCCAAGCAGCTCCAGCTCACGGCGAACGAGCTGCGACAGCTCCTCGATACTTTCGGGAGCTTCCAGACTCTCGATATCGGCGTCGGCGCTCAGCCGATCAAATCCCATTGTACTCGACATAGTTGTTCTCTGTTTCCCAAAGGACGAGTCGGACGAGCTTCGCGGGGGCGATTGCCGGCTCGAGAATTTTCCAGAATGCGACGACGATGTTCTCCGATGTGGGAATCCGGTCGCGCATGAATGGCACGTCGAGGTTGAAGTTCCGGTGATCGACAACGCTGACCACGTCGCGCTCGACAAGCTCCTTCAGCTTGCTGAGATCCATCACGTAGCCGGTGCGCGCATCGATCGCACCAGCGACGGACACGTCGAGGACGTAGTTGTGCCCGTGCCAGTTCGGGTTGTTGCACTTGCCGAACGTTGCGTCATTTTCCGCGTCGCTGAGCGACGGATTGAAGACGCGGTGAGCGGCGTTGAAGTGCAGCCGACGGGTTACCGTGACGGTGGCCATCTTTCTGCCTGGTGGGCGAAGCAAAAACTCCGCCGTCACTCATCAGCGGCGGCGGAGCTTAAGGTTGGAACGAAGAGGTTTTTTGAAGCCCGGTCGAATTGTTGAGGCTCTCACCCGTGCCTACCGCCTTCCCCGCACTGGGGCATGACGTCAGCTCGATTTATCGAACCCACCCGAAGGACTTATCGGCTCAAAAAGTGAGCTCCCCGTTCCTCAAAGGTGTAACTACACACCTCTGATAGGGCTATAATTTACCGGCGGGGCAAACCACCGTCAACGAAATCATTAATGGACCTCGGACTGATCGCTGCTGTCGCCATGCTCGTCGTGTGGGGATTCCTCACGTTCACGACCGAAGCACCGGGCTACGTCCACCTGCTGCTCACACTCGGAGTGTTTCTCCTCATCTGGCGGATCACCGTGCGAGGCACCCGCGGCAACAAGCCACCCGCGGGCAAGTAGCGGCTACATCCGGCGCAACGTGACCGACGACTCGGCGAGCGGATTTCAGACGGACGTTCCAGCTCCCGCCACAAAAAGCGAGGCCGCGACAGCAGTGGCCGAGCAGCCCCAGCCAGAAGAGGTTTCGCGGAACCGCCCCGTCGTCGTTACGGGCGGTTCAGGACTCGTCGGCACGCATCTCTGCCGCCAGCTCGTCGAAGCGGGGTGGAAGGTGAGAGCAATCGTACGCGACGCCGAGAAGGCGGCGACGCGGATCGGTCATCTGAGACTCGAGATCCGAGTGGGTGACATTCGCGATCCCGAATCGATGCGGCCGGCGCTTGCCGATGCAGGCGCGCTGATACATCTCGCCGCGATCGCGATCGAGAAGCCCGGCGACAGCTATGAGGCGGTAAATACGGACGCGACTGCCGTGCTACTGGCTGCCGCGCGCGCGGCGGGCGTCCAGCGAATCGTTTACATGTCGCAGAACGGCGCCAACAGCTCGTCCCCCTACAGATTTCTGCGGAGCAAGGGCGTCGCCGAGGATATGGTCACGACGAGCACAATGAAGTGGACCGTGCTCAAGCCGTCAGTGATTTTTGGACCGGAGGATGAGTTCGTCAACGTTCTCGCCCGCCTCGTACGGCTCTCGCCTCTGGTTTTTCCGCTGCCGGGCGGAGGCGTTGCACGCTTTCAGCCGATCGCCGTGGACGATGTCGCACTCGCCGCGCGAAGATGTCTCGAGGACAGCGGGACGGTGCGTCGGACTCTGTCGATCGGCGGATCAACTCCACTTACTCTCCGGCAGATGACCGAGCGCATCCTTGTGGCGATGAACGCGTCGCGGAAGCTCGTCGGCGTCCCGGTCAGCATTCTTCGGCCGCTCATCGCCGTCGCCGAGCGACTGCTTCCGCGACCACCGGTAACCACCGGACTGCTCGAGCTGCTGGACATGGATAACGTTGTTCCGGAGAACGATCTGACTGCGACGCTGGGCATCGATCCGATGCCATTCGCACCCGAAGAGCTCCTCTATCTCCGCCAGATAACCGTGTCGGACGCGATCGCGTCGCTCTTTCACGCCTGAGGGTGAAGATTAGACCTCAGATCTCCCAATTCGACAGGACAATCCCGCGCTCCGCTGGCTTCTCTGGGTAGTCCCGTGCGGACATGCGAAGGTCGGTCCAGCGAACGTGAGCACCGCTGGCAATCAGCATCCGATACGCTTCGGGGTACTGGCCCTGCACGCGCAGCGCGACGCGACGAGTACCGATACG
Source organism: Gemmatimonadota bacterium (assembly GCA_023249395.1). Classification (GTDB taxonomy): domain Bacteria; phylum Gemmatimonadota; class Gemmatimonadetes; order Gemmatimonadales; family Gemmatimonadaceae; genus UBA4720. The sequence goes on along the minus strand of JAHFCS010000072.1, from coordinate 511 downwards.
GCGCGCATGATCGGCGAGAATGGTAACCAGCGAGCCGAAGTTGTCCTCATCCCTTGCGACGAGCTTGAGAACACGAAGCTCCTCGCGTACGCGTCCCTCGACGAGTGGCACCGAGTGCGCGACGGCGAAACCGGCGATATCGTCGCCATTCATGACGAGGAGAGTATCTCCAAGCGCCAGCTCCTCGGTGAGCTGTATCTCGCGCGAAAAGTCGTAGCCTGCGAGGAGGGAATTCGACAGCTCGCGGCAACGGACGATCGCGCCGTCCACATCGGCCGGCTGCATGCTTCCCATTCGAACCGCCCGCGCGTGTATCGGCTGTGGCGCGTACGCGGCATCGACGGTCACGGTGATGGTGAGATACCCGGGCACCATGCCGAGCAAAGAGTAGAAGCCGATGTTGTCCATCGTGCGCGGCATCGTCTCGAGACCGATGACGCGTGCGTTCTGGCGCTTCAGCCACTCGATCCCGACGGTCACGATCGTCTTGCCGAGGCCGTGCGACTGGAAG
>JAHFCS010000071.1 GCA_023249395.1 Gemmatimonadota bacterium | reverse complement strand
CACACCGACCTCAAGCGCGACGATCGTGTCTTTTACTTCACCACCTGCGGCTGGATGATGTGGAACTGGCTGGCGAGCGCGTTGGCAATCGGATCGACGATCGTGCTCTACGACGGCGCACCGTTCTCTCCCGACAACGCGACCCTTTGGGACATGGCGCAGCAGGAGGGCATCACGGTCTTCGGAACGAGCGCAAAGTACCTGGCAATGTGCGAGAAGCACGGGCTTGCGCCGATAAAGACCCATGACCTTGCGGCGCTCCGCACGATTCTTTCGACTGGCAGCCCGTTGGCGCTTCACAGCTTCGACTACGTCTATTCCAGTGTGAAGGAGGACGTCCACCTCGCGAGCATCAGCGGCGGCACCGACATCGTATCCTGTTTCGCTGGTGGAAATCCAATAGCGCCTGTGTATCGCGGCGAGCTTCAGACACGCGCTCTCGGAATGGCGGTGCACGTCTTCAATGAGAACGGTGAGGCCGTCGTGAAGGAACCCGGCGAGCTCGTCTGCACCCGACCTTTCGTCAGCATGCCTGTCGCGTTCTGGAATGATCCGGACGGTGCCAAATATCGCGCCGCGTATTTCGAGCGTTATCCGAACACATGGTGGCACGGCGACTGGTGCGAGCTGACCGAGCACGATGGGATGATCATCTACGGGCGAAGCGACGCGACGCTCAACCCGGGCGGCGTGCGCATCGGGACCGCCGAGATATACCGGCAGGTGGAGCAGCTCCCGGAGATAGTCGAGAGCGTCGCGATCGGACAGGAAATAGACGCCGACGCGACCGGCGACGTTCGCATCGTACTATTCGTTCGATTGAAGGAAGGTCTAACGCTCGATGACGATCTTCGCGCTCGGATACGCCTCCAGATCAGGGAGAACACAAGCCCTCTTCACGTGCCGAAAAAGATTATTCAGGTAGCAGACATCCCGCGAACGGTGAACGGGAAGATCAGCGAGCTGGCTGTTCGCGACGTCGTACATGGCCGGCGCGTCACGAACACGGAGGCGTTGGCAAATCCTGAAGCGCTGCAACTTTTTTCAGCACTCGATCAGCTCAAAGCCTGAATCACGAAGAGCGGTTACTGCTCGATGACCGCTCGCACTTGTTCGCGAGAGATCCGGACGCGACGCACCACAAAGACCCGCAACCATCGCGCGCTGGTGTAAAGAGCTTCAGAAAGTGTGGGAAGATTGATCGTTCCCGGCCAACCCTCACCAGTGAGGGTCTCGACCTCACCGTTGCGTCGCTGGACCGGAATGTCGAGCCCCAGCATCTGGGTCTTGATCGGAAAATCGAGCAGCACTTCGCCGGGTGCCATTCCCAGCTCGGATGCGAGTGTGTCCTCCGCATCGCGTGTGCGTTCCCGGTCAGTCGCAACCCACTCGCCGAATCCTTCGTCGAGCTGACTTGCCGGCCATTCGAGCGCACGCTTGTAGAGTCGCCTGCTCTTGAGTGCGTCAAGCAGTGGAGTCGGCGCAGCGTGCTCGAGCCGATGGAGCAGCCCTTCGTCCGTGTACGACGGCAGCAGCTCGGCGTCTATCGCTCCGGCACGCAACGCATCCTCCACCATTCGCTTGTACATCGCCGTCGCGCTGCGTACCGCGTGATGCCAGTAGACGTTGCGGTACATCTGATACTTTGCGAACAACAGCGACTCGATTGCAGACAATCCCTTCTCGAGAACACCGATCGTCGGCCGGCCGCTCTCGGGATCATCGAGCACGAGCAGTGAATTCGTCAGGCGATCAACATCGATCTCGCCGTAGGGAACGCCGCACATGAACGCGTCGCGCTTGAGGTACTCGATCTTGTCGAGGTCGAGCGATCCGGATATGAGTCCCTGGAGCGGACTGTCGCTGCTGCCGGCGACGAGGTCGAACACCCGTTGGGGCGCATCGGGCGATATTTCCGAACCTAGAATCTCGGCGATTGGGCCGCTCGTTATCAGCGGTCGCGCGACGTCCTCGTGGTGGAGCTGCCCGATTTCCTCGAGCGCGTGAGAGAACGGATAGTGTCCGACGTCATGCAGCAACGCCGCGGCTCGAATGATCACCTGCTCTTCCGCATCCGCCCCGTCGAGGACTTCGCGCTCGGCCATCAGAGCCAGCGTTCCGCGCGCGAGATGATAAGTACCGAGAGCGTGCTCGAACCGGGTATGCGTTGCCCCCGGGTACACGAGGTACGCCAGGCCGAGCTGACGCACATATCTGAGGCGCTGAAAAATGTCCGTGTCGATGAGCCGTAGCGTCAACTCATCGACACGGATGTTGTTCCAAAGCGGGTCGCGCAGGATCTCGAATCGCATGCGCGGGAGGTCTGCTATGCCTTCGGACCCGCGTTCCTGACTGCTTCGCTGGCGTCGCCGAACCTGGCGAAATTGTCGCGAAACATTGCCGCGAGCTTCTTCGCCTGGGCGTCGTAAGCTGCGCCGTCGCTCCACGTTCTGCGCGGCGACAGGACTTCGGACGGAACATCCGGAATGGCTGTCGGTACCGAGAGTCCGAACACAGGGTCGGCCCTGAACTCGGCGTAATCGAGTTTTCCCGACAGAGCCGCGCGGACAATCGCTCTGGTGTACGACAGCTTCATTCGCTTGCCGACGCCGTATGCTCCGCCGGTCCAGCCGGTATTCACCAGCCAGATTTTCGATCCATGCGCCTCGAGCAGGTCGCCGAGCATGTGCGCGTACTTGGCAGGCGGCCAAACGAGAAAGACCGCGCCGAAGCAGGCGCTGAACGTCGCCTGCGGCTCGGTGACGCCACGCTCGGTTCCCGCGACTTTTGCGGTGTAGCCGGACAGGAAGTAGTACATCGCCTGGTCGGACGTCAGCCGCGCGATCGGAGGAAGAACTCCGAAGGCGTCGGCGGTCAGAAATACGACGTTCTTCGGGTGGCCCGCCCTGCCGCTCGGCACGTAGTTCGGGATGTAGCTGAGCGGATACGACGCGCGTGTGTTCTCTGTGATTGACTGGTCCTCGAACCTGATACGCTTGGTGGCGGGGTCGAGGACGACGTTTTCGAGGATCGTGCCGAACATCTGCGTCGTGCGGTAGATGTCGGGCTCTCCTTCGGGCGAGAGATTGATCACCTTGGCGTAGCACCCACCCTCGAAGTTGAACACACCTTCGCTCGACCAGCCGTGCTCGTCGTCACCGATCAGCGAGCGCTCGGGATCGGCGGACAATGTCGTCTTGCCGGTGCCAGAGAGACCGAAAAACAGTGCGACATCACCGTCCTTGCCGACGTTGGCGGAGCAATGCATCGGCATGACCCCCTGCTTCGGAAGCAGGTAGTTCATCACCGTGAACATGGACTTCTTGAGCTCCCCGGCGTACCGCGTTCCACCGATCAGAATCGTCCGCTCGGCGATGTTCAGCACTATGAAAGTCGAAGTTCTCGTGCCGTGCTTCGACGGATCGGCCTGGAACTCCGGCGCATGCAGAACCGTGAAGTTCGGATCGAACGTCGGCAGATCGGAGAGCTCGGGACGGATGAACATGTTTCGCACGAACGCCATGTGCCACGCGTTCGGCGACACGTACCTCGCCGAGAGTCGGTGACCAGGATCAGCGCCGCAGTAGAGGTCCTCCACGAACAGCTCTGATGCGCCATCGAGATAATCGCGCACATCGGTCAGAAGGCGCTCGTACTTGTCGGGAGAGAAAGGCTGATTGACCTTACCCCACTCGACGTCGTGCTCGGATGAAGGCTCCTTCACTACGAACTTGTCGTCCGGCGACCGCCCCGTGTGCGGGGAAGTACGAGCGACAAATGATCCCATCTCGGCGAACTCGCCCTCGTTTCGTCGCGCGGCAGCCTGCATCAGCTCCGGCGCGATGAGGTTCCAGTGAACCTCACCCGACGGGTTGAGGCCCTGCTTTGCGAGTCCGATGCTGCTTTCGCGTCTGACTCCAGGCCTCTCGGGTCTGGTCTCGGTCGCCATCCTGTCTAACCCTCAATGTTTGATCTTTTTTCGGTTGAAGGCCGCGTCGCACGTCCGTTGGAGTGCTCCTGCGCATCCATGACGGCCACGGCAGCCATATTGACGATATCCTGCACGTCGGCGCCGCGCTCGAGTACGTGAACGGCCCTGTTCATTCCGACGAGGATCGGGCCGATGGCCGTTGCCCCGCCGAGGTGATGCAACAGCTTGTACGCAATGTTGCCCGCGCTGAGGTTGGGGAAAATCAGAACGTTCGCCCGCTCTTTCAGAACGCTGAACTCGTAAGCCGAAGCGAGAAGCTCCTCGTCGAGAGCGGTGTCGGCCTGCATCTCCCCGTCGACGACGAGCGACGGGTCACGCTCGCGCAGAAGCTGCACTGCGCGCGCCACCTTCTCCGCTTCGGGGTGTCGCACCGACCCGAAGTTCGAGAACGACAGCATCGCGATTCGCGGCTCGATGCCGAAAGTACGAACGATCCGGGCCGCCGAATACGCGATCTGCGCGAGCTGCTCGGAGGACGGATCGATAGTTACGGTGGTATCTCCGCAAAAGATAACATGTTTGTCGAACACCAGCATGTAGAGCCCGGCCACGATCTCGTCTTTCGAATGTGCGCCAATCACCTGCAGCGCGGGACGGATCGTTTCCGGGTAGTGCATGTTGACGCCGGAGACGAGAGCGTCCGCGTGACCGAGTGCGACCATCACCGATCCGAAATAATTACCATTGAACAAAAGCTGCTGCGCCTCGCCGTGGCTCAGCCCTTTTCGCTGGCGGCGCTTCCACAGATAGTCGGCGTACTCATCGCGCCGCGGAGAGATTGCCGGATCCTCGATGCAGATATCGGTCAGCGCGATTCCGGCCTCTCGCGCCAGCCGATGAATGACGTCGGTGTTGCCAAGCAGCGTCGGTGACGCGATTCCCTCAGCAACGATCATCTGGGCGGCGCGGATCACTTTCGGCTCTTCACCTTCCGGGAACACGACACGCTTCGGATCGCGCACGGCGCGGTTGATGATGCCGCGCATGATTCCGCGCGCTCTGCCGAGCCTCGCCTCGAGCTGCTCGCGGTAGCCGGCGAGGTCGATGAACTCGGTCGTCGCGCCGCTGGCGACAGCGGCCCACGCCACCGCCGGCGCGACCCAGAGAAGTATCCGTGGATCGAACGGGAAGGGAATGAGATAGTCCGGCCCGAACTTCACCGAGCGAAGGCCATAGAGACGCGACACGCTGTCCGGGACGTCTTCCTTCGCCAGGAGCGCCAGCGCACGGGTCGCGGCCATCTTCATCGCCTCATTCACTTCCCGCGCGCGCGAGTCCAGCGCTCCGCGGAAAATGAAAGGGAAGCCGAGGACGTTGTTCACCTGGTTCGGGTAATCGCTGCGACCGGTGGCGATGATTGCGTCGTCGCGCACCGCCCGCACCTCGTCAGGCAGGATCTCGGGGTCCGGGTTGGCGAGGGCGAAAATGATCGGGCGCGGCGCCATTCGCGCGATCATCGCGCCGGTGACAGCGCCGGCAACGGAGAGCCCGACGAATACGTCGGCATTCACGAGCGCATCAGCCAGCGTCCGGGTGATTGTGTCGGATGCGAAACGCGCCTTGTACGGGTCCATCTTGCCCGGACGACCCTTGTAGATCACACCCGAGCGGTCGGTGAGGATGATGTTCTCGCGGGGAACCCCAAGGCGCACGTAATGCTCGGCTGTCGAGATCGCTGCCGCGCCGGCGCCTGAGAATACGCATCGGATCTTCGAAATGTCCTTTCCCGAGATCTCGACGGCGTTGAGGAGTGCTGCGCCTGATATGATGGCAGTGCCGTGCTGGTCGTCGTGAAAGACAGGAATGTTGAGCGTCTCGCGAAGCTTCTCCTCGATGTAGAAGCAGTCGGGTGCCCGGATATCCTCGAGGTTGATGCCGCCGACCGTCGGCTCGAGGAGCTGGCAGAAGCGGATGACGTCGTCCGGATTCTCCGAGCCCACCTCGAGATAGAAAACGTCGAGATCGGCGAACTGCTTGAAGAGATTCGCCTTGCCCTCCATCACCGGCTTGCTGGCCAGAGGGCCGATATTTCCAAGGCCGAGCACCGCCGTGCCATTGGTGACGACGGCGACGAGATTGCCGCGGGCCGTGTATCTGTAAATGTCGTCGGGATTCCGCTTGATCTCGAGACAGGGCTCGGCCACGCCCGGGGAGTACGCGAGCCCGAGGTCGCGCTGGTTGTTAAGCGGTTTTGTGGGGACTACCGCGATCTTACCGGGGCGGCCGGAAGAATGGTAGTCGAGGGCGTCATTGTGTTTCATTGAACCCACAAATTACGCCAAAATGCCCTTGCTCGGCAGCGGCAACAACGCAGGGAGAGGTGCGGGCCATCAAAGAGTGGATCGCTTTACGGGCCGTAAATCCCCGTCTAAATTCAACCAAACGCAGGGCCTGGCCGTGCGCAACGCCCACCGGCAACCAGTGAAGAATCCACGGATACAGAATACTGTCAGGCTCTCCGCGGAGGGACTGGCAAAGATACTCGGTGATCTCGAAGCGCGAGTCTTGCGCGCGGTTTGGCAGATTGGCAAGCCGGCCACCGCGCGCGCCGTCCACACAGTTGTGGTGAAACGGCATCGTGTCGAGCTCCTGACGGTCATAACCGTGCTGAACAAACTCGTTACGAAGGGAATCCTCCGACGAGCGAAGCGAGATGATCTGCTGCACTACGAGGCGCGCTTTGGCAAGGAGGAATTCATGATACGGGCTTCTCGCCGGGTAGTTGAAGGCATTTTGAATCTTGGCCCGAAAGCGGTCTCGGCGTCGCTGGTAGACGTGCTCGCGGATAGAGACCCGGAACAGCTCGCGGAGCTGGGTCGTCTCGTCCGGCGCAAGCTTCGGAGTCAGGAAGGCTAGTGTCCGCGGCGCGACGGGGAAGCATGGCAAATGATCTCGCGGCGCAGGAGCAGGCGCACCGCCGCGCGACGCTGCTTGGCATAAGCATCGTCATCATCCTGAGTATCGTTCCGGTGTTCGGGCACCATGTTTCTGCGAGGGTGGCGAATGATCTCGGAGGAATGGAGCACGTCGGCGCCTTCTGTATTGTCGCGCTGCACGCTGTTCTTGCTCCCGTCCACGGCGCATTCCACCTGGTTTTGGCAATCGGACTGACTTACGCCGTCTTTGACAGGTGGCGGAGCTGGCGTGGGGTCAACGGTGCATTGAGTTCCCTCGAGTCGTGGCCCGCCCGTGAGGGAGAGCCGCTCTGGCATGCTGCCATATCTGCGGGGCTCGACCCAGCGAAATTGCGTGTCGTTGACGGGCTGCCCAATCCCGCATTCACTGTCGGCCTGATATCTCCGCGAGTGTACGTCTCATCCGCGCTCGTGGACGCTCTGCATTCGGGAGAGCTCGAGGCTGTCATCGCGCACGAGACCGCGCACGTGCTGCGGCGGGATCCACTGCGGGTCACGGCTTATCGCTTCCTCGCGTGCACGCTATTCTGGATGCCGGCGCTGAGAAAGCTCGCCGCCGACCTCGCAGATGAAGTCGAAATCCTCGCCGACGATTATGCGTGGCGGGATCGCCCCCTCGATCTGGCATCGGCGATCTTGAATTTGGCCGAGTGGCGTCAGAAGGCATTGTTACAGGGCGCAGTCGGATTCCAGCGGGATGATTTGCTGGAGCGTCGAATACGGCGTCTTGCCGGAGAGGCCACACCCGTCTCCAGCCATCTCACCCGGAGGTCAATCGCCGGCGCGGCGCTCGCCCTCGGCCTGGTGATTACGTCTGGAGTGTTCGGCGCCCGCCCCGTGTCAGCGGCAGCTGTCGACCACCGTCACCACTGCAATCATGGCGGTGAGTCTCCCTTTCTGCATCTCTTCTGCGCCGGATTCCATCTGGCGACGACCCCTCTGCGATGTCCCCACGAGTTGGCGGCGATCCATTCCGCAGGGCGACCGGCAGGCTCCTGAAACAGGGGAGGGACCCGCTCTCACGGGGGTGCTGCCGCGAGCTGCTACAAGTTGACGCGGCGGTTGAGCGACCTCGACCAAATGAGTGAACCTCGAATGAACCATGGAGTTCTGCGGGTGTACCATCATTGTCGTATATTTTATGCATCATAAAAAGAAATATTGTTTTCCTTTCTGACCCCTGATTCATGAACCTGTCATCCACGCGGCCGGGAATCGTCTACGCGGCCGCTGCGATCGCGCTTGCTGCAGCCGCGACTCCGGTCGCCGCCCAGACCGATTTTTACAACACAGACACCGGCCGGCCTGTCCAGATCGAAGACGCCTACGCGACCGAGCGGTACGCGTTCGAGATGAGGCTTGCTCCGGTGCGCCTCGAGCGCGTGAGCGGCGGGCTCTACAACTGGGCGATAGAACCGGAGATGGCGTATG
>JAHFCS010000070.1:3103-8385 GCA_023249395.1 Gemmatimonadota bacterium | reverse complement strand
TGCTCCCGTCTGTGTCGATGATGGTTTCTTTGCCGGGGCAGCGCGGCCGGACTGAATCAACGACCTGAAGCTGCGCCCTCGCTGAAAGAATCGTAGGCCGCCGCGACCTCCTCGGTCGTAACGGTGGCCGCCCCGAGCTTCCCGACCTCGACCCCGGCCGCGAAGTTCGCGATGACCGCTGCCTCCATCGGCGTACCCCCTGCCGCCAGCATCGTTGCCAGATACGCGGTAACGGTGTCGCCGGCCCCGACAACGTCATACACTTCCCGGGCCGTGGTGGGGATTCGCCCTATCTCTCCGTCTGCCGAAAGGAGCGCCATGCCCTTTTCGCCGAGGGTGAGAAGAAGGTGCTCGACCCCCAACCGGTCGAATGTCGCGGGGAGCGCCTCGGGATGGTCGAGGTCCACTTCCGCGCCCAGGGCCGACTCGAGCTCGCGCCGGTTCGGCTTGAAGATCGTCGCACCCCGATAGGCGAAGAAGTTCCTGTACTTGGGGTCGACGACGACAGGGACGCCGCGTTCCCGCGCGCGAGCGATGATTGGTGCGATCACTGCGGGAATGAGCAGCCCCTTGTTGTAGTCCTCGAGCACAACCGCATCCGCGTCATCGATCGCGTGGGCAGCGGCGGCGAGCAGCTTTTCCATGTCGGCGCCATCGATGTCCGCATCCTCTTCCTCATCGTATCGCACCAGCTGCTGCGATCGCGCCACAACGCGCGTCTTGGTCGTAGTCTGCCGTGACACGCGCACGATCGACCTGGTTTCGGCGCCCACGTCGGAGAGCATCTGGCGAACGAGGACGCCGGCCGCGTCGTCGCCGATCGCGCACACAATCTGACATGCCGCGCCTATCGAGGTAATGTTCTGGGCGACGTTGGCAGCGCCGCCGAGTGCCAGCTTTCTCTCGGTGACCCTGACGACGGGGACCGGCGCCTCGGGGGAGATTCGGTCCACGTCCCCGCGAAGATAGACGTCCAGCATCGCGTCGCCGATTACGGCGATGCGCTTGCCGGCGGCGGCGGCGAGGAGCGAGGCCAATCGCTCGCGTGAGATGGTTTCGATCATTCGTCTGGGAAGGTAAAGGCGCATGCGCACCCGGGCAAACCGGGCAGGCAGTTTATCAAAATCGTAGATTATCGGCGCCAATTGATTATGGTGGGTGGCGCATCCGCCGCCCAGCCGCGACGCGCTTCTCTTACCACCCCGTCTGATTTGCTTCAGCGCTTCAACAATGCTGTGAAGCGGCAGATCCTTTCCCTGCAGGAATTCTTCGTCCTCGCGGGGAAGGCGATCGGATTCATTTTCGCGCGCCCGTTCTACGGCGGCGATGTCGTTCAGCAGATGGACGCGATCGGCGTGCAGTCGCTCGCCATCGTTCTTCTCACGGGATTCTTCACCGGGATGGTGCTGGCGCTGCAGTCGTCCGTTCAGCTCAAGACTTTCGGCGCCACGATGTACATCGGCCGTCTCGTCGCGGCCTCGATGATCAGGGAGCTGGGACCGGTGCTCGCCGGACTCATGGTCGCCGGACGGGTAGGCTCGGGGATCGCCGCGCAGCTCGGCTCGATGCGCGTCACCGAACAGATCGACGCGCTCAATACGCTCGGTACAGACCCGATCAAGAAACTGGTGACACCTCGGGTGCTGGCGGCGCTCATCATGGTGCCGACTCTGACAATCATCAACGACCTCGCCGGCATCCTCGGTGGCAATGTCATCGCCAAGGCTTATGTGGGGATTCCGACTTCGCTCTACTGGCGCACGGTGTGGGAGCAGATCGCGGCGGGCGGCTTTGCGCTGAAGTATGTTCCTCACGACTTCGTGCATGGTCTGGTGAAGCCGTTCGTGTTCGGGGGAATCATCTCGTTGGTCGGTTGTCATTTCGGTCTCAAGACCTCGGGCGGGACCGAGGGCGTCGGCATCGCGACCACCCGGACAGTCGTCACCGCCAGCATCCTGATTCTCGTCGTGGACTATTTCATCACGCAGCTTTTGCTTGCGTTTCTCGGCTCATGACGGACCGCGAAGAGCGTAGAATCACGCCGCCAAGGGGACCGGACGATCCAACCGCTCCCGAGACGCCGCTGAGACGCCCCGGAGACGACGAGCGCGTGCGGCGGGCGATCCGCTCGGCGATCGAGGCCGACGCGGGGCCACTTCCGCCGCCGCCGGCGAACACGATGGAATTCAAGGCGATGAACGTCATCGCGCTCGATCACATCTACCTCGCGTTCGACGAGCCGATTCTCGAGGATGTCTCGCTCACCGCAAAGGCCGGCGAGACGGTCGCTGTGCTCGGCGAGTCGGGTACGGGCAAGTCAACGATACTCAAGCTCCTGCTCCGGCTTCTCGTTCCGGAGCGCGGCAGAGTGTTCGTCGATGGCGAGGAGATCACGCAGCTTAATTTCGATCGAGCTCTCAAGGTGAGACAGAAGATGGGTATGGTATTTCAGGGCGCAGCGCTGTTCGACTCGATGACCGTCTACGAGAACGTCGCGTACCCGCTGCGTGAGCACACGCACCTCTCGGAAGAGGAGATCGAGACACGTGTGCGCGAGAAGCTCGACTTCGTCGATCTCGACCCGGACAAGGTGATGGACCAGACGCCGGCAGAGCTTTCCGGCGGGATGAAGAAACGAGTCGGTATCGCTCGCGGGATGGCGAACAACCCGCACATCATGCTCTATGATGAGCCGACATCAGGGCTCGATCCCCTGACGACGGGCACCATCACGCACCTCATTCTCAAGCTTCAGCGCGAGCTCGGCGCGACCAGCGTGGTAGTGACTCACGACGTACGGTCGGCGTTCAGGATGGCGAGCAAGATCGCCGTGCTCGCGAACAGGAAAATCCACTTCTTCGGCACACCCGAAGAGCTCACCGGCAGCGACGATCCATATCTTCGTGACTTCCTCGGAGGCTTCTGACATGCGCAAGTTATCTTCCGGCCTGCGATGAAAAGATCAACCTTCATTACCTGGGACCAGCTCAAGGTCGGCGCGATGATCGCCGTCGCGATGGCCATCATGGCTATCGCGATCCTCAAGCTCGGCCAGTCGGCAAAGCTTTTCACCAGGCGCTATTCACTCGTGACATTCGTGCCGAGCACCGCCGGGCTGCGCCAGGGCGGTCAGGTGACAGTCGCCGGACAGCTTGCCGGAACGGTCAAGAGCATCGAGTTCCTTCCGGTCGATCTCGACACCATGCGCAACCTGAAGATCACCGTCGAAATCGACGAGGCAGATTCCGCGCAGGTGCGGCGCGATTCCAAGGCGACTCTGCGCACGCTGGGCCTCCTCGGCGACAAGGTGTTCGACATCAACCCGGGCACTCCGCGGTTTCGGGCGCTCCACGATGGCGATACACTCGTGCTCGGTACCGCCCTCGACTACGAGGCCGTGCTGAAGCAGGCATCGGGGGCGCTGGATCAGGTGATGACGATGACAGGAACCGTGCAGGACCTCGTGAATGGAGTCTCGAGAGGAGAAGGCACCCTCGGGCAGCTTGTCACGAGTCGCTCTCTTTATGATCAGCTCAGCTCGACGCTCGCGAGCACCAACGGATTGATGGTCCGGCTGCAGAATCCCAGCGGTACCATCGGCCACCTTCTCGATGATCCGACCGTCTACAACAACCTGAATCGCGTGCTCCTCTCAGCGGATACGATTGTGGCGCAGCTGAACTCCAGTCAGGGCACAATCGGCAAACTGATGCGCGACGACCAGTTGTACGGCCGGCTGGTCTCGACGGTGGCGAGCCTCGATACCCTTGTCGGGACGATGGCGCATGGCAAGGGAACAGTCACCAGGTTGTTCACCGACGAGGAGCTCTACGACAGGATTCTCAAAACAGTCACCGAGCTGAATACAGTGCTCGTCGACGTGCGTCGTGACCCCAGACGGTACACAAAAGGATTCATCTCGGTATTTTAACTATGTAATGAGAAGCCACGAGCTCGATGTCGTCCTTACCCGCGGGAATGCGGTGGAGTCCTATCACCGGGTTCACGCCGCAGTAGTCGGCGACAGCGACAAGCTCCTTGGCGAGGCCGGCGATCCCCGCGCCGTGACATTCTGGCGCTCCTCGGCAAAACCGTTCCAGATCATGCCGTTCATCGCCAGCGGCGGATTCGACACCGTGGGCTGGGGCGATGAGCAGCTCGCGATCGCATGCGGATCGCATGGCGGAGAGCCGGAGCACGTCGCAATCATCGAAGGGATGCTCGGCGACCTTGGGCTCGAAGAGGGAGACCTGGCCTGCGGTCCGCAGGAGCCACTCGCTCCGCGGGGGGCGAAGATCCTCCGTGAATCAGGGATGAGAACCAAGCGCACCCACAACAACTGCTCAGGGAAGCACACGGCGATGCTCGGCTACGCGCAGCGCGGTGGCTGGCCGATCGAAGGGTACGAGAGAATCGAGCATCCGGTGCAGCAGTCCATCCTCAACCACGTGGCCCTCTGGGCCGACATGCGGGCATCGCAGCTCGAGCTGGCAATCGACGGGTGCGGAGTCGTCGTGTTCGGATTGCCCCTCGACCGGATGGCACGCGCGTATGCTCGCCTCGGCAGCGCGGCGCGGCGCGGCGAAGAGATCGCTCAGAGAGTGGTGCACGCGATGGTAACGAATCCATTTCTCGTCGGCGGGACCGATCGCTTCGACTCGATTCTCATCGAGGAGACCGAGGGTAGAATCGTCTCCAAGATCGGAGCCGAGGGCGTTCATTCGGCCGTTGTGCTTGACCGGGGGCTCGGGATCGCTCTCAAGGTGGAGGACGGCAGCAGCCGCGCACAGTATCCGGCTTTGCTGCGCTTGCTCCAGGAGCTTGGCGAGCTCCCGGACACGCTCCCATCACGCCTCGCCGAATTCTTGCGGAAGCCGGTTCGCAACACTCGCGGCGAGGTCGTAGGCGAGATCGCAGTCGCTGCCGGAGCTGGAACGCGATTCACTGTGCCCGCTCTCGCGTCGATCTGATTCCATCGGCGTACGGCGGATGCCGCCGACGCTCATCAAACCACTATGGTCAATTCACTGGATAATGACGTCCGCCACCTGGTGAGGCTCGCGGCGGCGATTGCCGGCGCCGACGAGCCGACCACCCGGCGGGTCATCGACGAAATCGGCGGCTCGGCGAGAGCTGAGGCGGTGGACGAGGTAATTCTGCAATCGTATCTCTTCGCGGGATTCCCGCGCACTCTAAATGCCGCTCGAATGTGGCGCGCCGCTTCAGGAATTCCCGCACCGCCATCCGACGACAGTGCTTCGTCACAGCACGCGGCAGAATGG
>JAHFCS010000070.1:0-3093 GCA_023249395.1 Gemmatimonadota bacterium | reverse complement strand
TCCAGGGCTCGATCTAAAAACACGCGAGCTCTGCGTCGTAGCCGCGTGTGCCGCGGCGGGCCAGCAGCGTCAGCTCCATTCGCACCTCCACGGGTCACTCAACAGTGGTGCAACCCCGGACGAGGTGGCGGCGACACTCGATGCGCTCACGGATCTCCTCGGGGATGAAGACATCAGGCGATACAAAGCGCTCCTCGACCGCGTGGTCTCGCATCGCGGTTCACGATCACCTTCCGAAAGAACATGACCTCTCCAGCCAGTCGACAAGCAGCCGCATGCAGGCGGAACAGACGTGTTCGTTGACCGCGTCGTGGTCACGGTCGAGGCGGGCACCGGCGGATCGGGCTGCACCTCTTTCCGTCGCGAGCATCGCGTCCCGATGGGAGGGCCCGACGGCGGCGACGGTGGACGCGGAGGTGACGTCATCATTCGTGGAGATTCAAATCTCGCGACGCTTCTCGACTACACATACCGCGATCGCTGGGTCGCCGAGCGTGGCGAGCACGGCATGGGGTCCAACAAGACCGGACGGTCCGGCAAAGACGTGATCCTTCCCGTGCCACCGGGGACGATCGTGCGCGACACGCGGACCGGCGAGATCCTGGCGGAGATCCTCACTGGCGGACAAGAGGCGATTGTCGCCAAAGGCGGACGCGGCGGGAAGGGAAACAGCTTCTTCGCAACGGCGACCCACCAGTCTCCGCGCGAATGGCAGCCGGGAGAAGAAGGGGAGGCGCGGACGCTCGAGCTGGAGCTCAAGCTGATTGCCGACGTCGGGCTGGTCGGGCAGCCGAATGCGGGGAAATCCACCCTGCTTTCGGTGATCTCTGCGGCGACACCCCGGATCGCCGATTATCCCTTCACGACTCTCTCACCCAACCTCGGCGTCGTTCAGCTGAGCGATCACCGGACCTTTGTCGTTGCCGACATTCCCGGCATCATCGAAGGAGCGCATCAGGGCAAGGGACTCGGGCTCCAATTTCTCCGGCACATCGAACGAACCCGGCTTCTCGCGTTCTTGATCCCGATCGACGCCATGGAATGGCAGGAGGAATACGATCAGCTGCGACGGGAGATTGCCGCATATTCGCCCGAACTATCAGAGCGGCCGCACTGCGTGGTGTTTACGAAGCTGGATCTCTATGGCGAGGAATACACACCAGCCATCAGGACCGATGACGCCTTTGGCGTGTTCTCCATCAGCGCCGCTGGTCGACAGGGACTCGATGAGCTTCTCGCGGCCTGGTGGACCGAGCTTCTCAGGCTAAAGGAAAACACGAGCTCATCGCCGGCAACCAGCGTTCTGCCATAGAGTTAGATAATAAACTTAATGTCCAGTGTTGACATCGTCAGCGAGGCGTATTCAGTCTGGCCACGCGGTGGAAGTGCGTACCCGGCTGCGCTCGAGGATCTCACTTTTCCGCCCGAGCAACTCTTCGCCCTCGGTGATCCGGCAACGCTCGACGTCCCGAGAGTCGCGATTGTAGGCACCCGAGACGCCACGGGTTACGGACTCCGCGTGACGCGGGCGATCGCTGGGGAGCTGGCGCGAGCGGGCGTCTGCATTATCAGCGGGATGGCCCGCGGCGTCGACGCAGCGGCACATCGCGCGGCGCTCGACGTCGGAGGCCGGACTGTAGCCGTGATGGGAACGGGAATCGACGTTCCCTATCCGGTCGGCCATCGTGAGCTTCATGAGCTTTTGTCACGCCGGGGTATGGTGCTGTCGGAATATGGTCCCGGTGTGCGCGCGCATAAGGGTGCTTTCCCCCGGCGCAACCGCATCATCGCCGCTCTCGCGCCGGTCACCATCGTCGTCGAGGCCGGAGAACGCAGCGGTGCCAACAACACAGCGGATCACGCTCTCGATCTCGGACGATGCCTGGCTGCGGTGCCGGGTCCGATCGATTCCCGGCAAAGCGCCGGCACGAACAAGCTGATCCGCGACGGGGCGCATGTGATCGCGACCGTCGGCGACGCGCTCACGCTCGCGGGGGTCGGGCCACCTCCGCGAGTGCGCGATGCAGAGCTCGGCGCCGAGGAGTCGCGAGTATTGCAAGCGTTGGCAGAGGGAGGACTCGATCTCGATACTCTTGCCGCACGGTCGAGCCTTCCTGTGCGAGAATGCATGGCCGCAGTGACGGCTCTCGAAATTCAGGGGATGATCGAATGTCTTCTCACCGGGGAGGTTCGAAGGAGATGAGTCCGGTAACTGGTACCCGGTACTAACTGGTACCCGGTACCCGGTACCCGGCGCCGGGTATATTGACGTGTGCTTCCGTCTCATCTCTACGTCCACGTTCCGTTCTGCGCTCGCCGCTGCTCGTACTGCGATTTCTCGATCGCCGTGCGGCGTGTGGTGCCGGTATCCGACTACCTCGACGGGATCCGCCTCGAGCTCGAAGGGATAACTCGCGGCGCGCTCAGTCAACGCGACCGGCAATGGAGTCTCGAGACGGTCTATCTCGGAGGCGGAACCCCTTCACGTCTCGGAGCCGGCGGCGTTCGAGGATTGATCGAGCTCATCTCCCAACAGGGAAGCATCGCTCCCGGTGCTGAGGTGACGATCGAAGCAAATCCGGACGACGTCACGGCCGATGCGGTCGAGGCCTGGGCAGCCGCGGGAATCAACCGCATTTCCCTCGGTGCTCAAAGCTTCGATGACGATGTCCTTGGCTGGATGCACCGAACCCATGACACGCGGCAGATTCACGAAGCTGTTCGGCTGGCTCGGGCCAGCGGAATCCGCAATCTCTCTCTCGACCTGATTTTTGCGCTCCCTCCGGAGATCGAGCGTTCGTGGTCGGGCGATCTCGAGACAGCTCTCGCATTGGAGCCAGACCACATTTCCCTCTACGGACTGACCATCGAGCCGGCGACGCCGTTGGCCAGGTGGACCGCCGCCGGGAGCGTCACTCCTGCGGCCGACGAGAGATACGCCGACGAATTCCTGCTCGCGCACGAGTTGATGACGGCCGAAGGTTTCGCGCACTACGAAGTCTCGAATTTTGCGCAGCCCGGCCGCGAGTCCCGCCACAATTCTGCGTACTGGACCGGCGCTTCGTATCTCGGCATTGGCCCGGCCGCGCACAG
>JAHFCS010000069.1 GCA_023249395.1 Gemmatimonadota bacterium | reverse complement strand
GATTTTTTTCGCGCGGGGACGTCGGGCTCCTCCTGGGAAGCCTGCTGGGGAACATTGTCTACGGCGTCGTCGTGGGGTGGATTTACGGCCTTCCGGAAAACGTGGGAGCGGCTACTCCCACTCCGGTCGAGCAGCTCACGCCACTCGCGTAGATCCGCACGCGACCGAACATGTCCACGACTGGCCACGGTGCCAGAAGGAAAACCCCGCAATAGCGTAAGCCGTTGCGGGGTTTCTGTTATTTCAGTGGGCCATCGAGGAGTTGAACCTCGGACCTCACGCTTATCAGGCGTGCGCTCTAACCACCTGAGCTAATGGCCCCTTTTTCAGGCGCTGAGTTGAGCGCGAAAGAAGTTTCTAAACGTATCGGGCGCCGTGAATCGAGTCAACGCGCGCGGGCGCAGTTGGTTCGCAGTCCGCAGTGCGTTGCCGCCCGGTAGATATCCGGCTATCTTCAGATACTAAATAACGGCCGATAGTAAGGCCTTCATACCTTCCTCCCGCGCCGGCAACCAGCGGGGGGCGGAAACAGGACCACAAGGAGGATTGCCCACCGATGTCTCGGAACTACGAGGCGGTCTACATCTTCGACTCCACTCTCGAGGATGCCGCCATCAACGACAAAATCACCCGCTTCCATGGATTGCTCGCCGCAAGCGAGCAGCCGGAAGTCAATCACTGGGGCCGGCGCCAGCTCGCCTACGCAATCGGACCCCGCGAGAACGGCTATTACGTCGTGTCGCGCTTCGCCGCGGAACCGACGGTTCTGCCCGAATACGAGCGAGCCCTTCGCCTCGACGATGGATTGATCCGCTACCTCATCACCGTGCACGAGCATGAAGTCGGCGCTCCGGCGATGAGTGATGAAGAGATCGCCCTGGCGGCCGCCCGGCGTGACGATGACGACGACGACGAGGACTAGACACACATGAGACGACCACAGAAAAGCTGCCCCTTCTGCGAGGGGCGAGTGCGCTGGATCGACTACAAGGACGACCGCACGCTCGGTCGCTTCATCACCGACCAGGGCAAGATCCTTCCAAGCCGGCTGAGCGGTACCTGCGCCCGCCATCAGCGACAGCTTTCGACCGCGATAAAACGCGCACGGTACCTGGCGCTGATCCCGTACTTGAAGGGACACACCGCGTAGCATGACTGCCAGCGTGGTTCCGGGCCGCAGCAAGGGATCGTGGGGCCGCGTTCTGGCGCTCATCACTATCCTCGCCGTTCCGTTGATCCCGCAGATGCGGGTCATCTTTCCGGTCGAGCAGACTCTCATGCTGCTCGTCGCTCTCACGGCTTCGTGCATGATCGTCGGTTGGCGGCAGGGAGGAAAACTCTCGCTCGCCATGATCTGGCTTCTGCTCGCGCTGGGGTTGATCCTGTGGCCTTCGGCGCGGCCGGACGCGCAATACGGATCGCTCGAGCGAATGTGGGCATTCTCGGGCACGAGCGGGTACAACTCACTCGCCCGCGGGTGGACGCTGCTCCTGGCCGCCAGCTTTGGGCTCGTGAGCCTGTTCACTCCCGGACAGGCTTTCATTTCGCGAGCTCTTGCAACGCTCGCGCTGGCGTCCGGGCTCGGATTCGCGATCGTTTTCCTCTCTCCCGACGGCCCGAAGCGAATCGGCGGCACCATGACGGCCGAGTTCACCCGCCGGAACGACGAATCGATCAATCAGCTCCGCATTGGGGCAGCGACCGAGCCCTGGAAGGACCAGGTAGACAAGTCGCCCGCCCTCCAGCGGCTGAATGAAATGACGGAGCAACAGCTCCTCGACATTCCGCGGTGGTCGTCCCCCCTCGTCGCCGCGGTGCTGGGGCTGGAGTCTCTGGCAGCGATGGCTCTCGCGTGGTCGCTGTACCACAGGTTGAACTCAGCTGCGATCGGGCCGATGCTTGGGCGCCTGCGGGATTTCCGCTTCAACGATCAGCTGGTGTGGGGCGTCGCTGTCGGCGCGTCCGTGTACCTGCTCCCGGCATTTGCCGAGGCGAAGGTCGCCGGACTCAACCTTCTCGCGTTCTTCGGCTCACTCTACGTGCTCCGGGGTCTTGGAATCCTCGGCTGGATATCCAGAGGGAGAGTCGGCCGCCTCATCATGGCGCTCGTCGGATCGTTCATCGTCGTCGTCATTCTCGCGGACATGCTTGGATTTCTGATCAGCCCGATATTCCCGATCGCGGCACTCGCGTTCACGCTTGGACTCGGTGACACATGGGTCGACTGGAGAACTCGGCTGCAACCAAAAGCCGTCTGATCCGTTAATTTTTTCTCTCGTGGCCGTCCGACGGCCGCGAACCACTCTCAACAGGAAGCACGTCATGGAAGTCATTCTTCGGCAGGCAGTCGAGAAGCTCGGTCACCCGGGCGACATCGTGAAGGTTTCACCCGGCTACGCGCGCAACTACCTGCTTCCGCGGGGCGTCGCGTATGAAGCGACCCCGGGCAACAAGAAGCGGATCGAGCGGGAGCGCCAGCGTCTCGAGTCTGCGGAGGAGTCGCGTCGCACGGCGGCGCAGGAATTCGCGTCGAAGCTCGAGCAGGTGTCGCTCACGTTCTCTGCCCGTGTCGGAGAGGAAGGAAAGCTCTTCGGCTCGGTGACGACGGCGGACATCGCACAGCAGCTGGCCGAGCAGGGATACACCGTCGAGAAGCGGCAGATCGACCTCAAGGAGCCGATCAAGGCGCTCGGAGTTTATCGCGTTTCGATCCGCCTTCACGCCGACGTGCATCCCGAGATCAAGGTCTGGGTCATCAAGCAGTAGCCGTCTGTCGGCGCTGCTGCAGCGAGGGCCCGCCGGATGTTACCGGCGGGCCCTTTTTATCACTTGGCTGGCTCTGGAAATGCGGATACCCTTTGTTAACGGAACTTTGTGCCCCAACGTATGATATTGTAGGTGGCGCAAAAGCGAGCGCCAACATTCATCTCTCTCACGGAGCCGCATGGCGACCTCTCTTTCCCCAGCAACACCGGCGCGCGAGCCGGCTTTCGCACCTAAGCTTGCCGCCAGTCTCTGTCAGGACATGAAAGCCAACGACGTCGTACTGCTGAACCTGCAAGGCGTGACGGACATGACTGACTACTTCGTGATAGCCAGCGGAACTTCGGATACTCACGTGAGAGCCATAGGGGAGCACCTGATAGCGGTGTTAAAGAAAGAGGGAGTTCGTGTTCACCATACGGAGGGTCTCCAGCAGGGCCGGTGGGTGCTGCTCGATTTTGTGGATTTCGTGGTCCACATATTTCACCCTACGCTCAGGTCGTTCTACCAGATAGAACGGCTCTGGAGTGATGCCGCTGTGGTGGCAACTGATTAAAGGGCGGGTAAAACAATGAGAGTCGTCCTACGTGGACTAGTGGCCGTGATTGCACTCAGCTTCGCCTCGCAGCTGCAAGCTCAGCAATACTTCGGCATGAACCAGGTGCAGTACAAACACTTCACCTGGCGGGTGCTGGAGACCGAGCATTTCCTCGTTCACTACTACCCCGAGGAGCGGGCGGCGGTGATGGACGCCGCACGGATGGCGGAGCGCTCGTATGCCCGGCTGTCGCGGGTGCTCGGGCACCAGTTCCGCGAGAAGAAGCCGATCATTCTCTTCGCCTCACGGGCGGATTTCGGGCAGAACAACGTCACCGGTGACCTCGGCGAGGGAGTGGGCGGAGTCACCGAAGGCGGGCGCCACCGGCTCATTCTGCCGCTCACTGGAGACCTCGGGAGCTTCGAGCACGTCCTCGCCCACGAAATGGTCCACGAGTTCCAGTACGACGTCTTCGCGCGCGGTCGCGCCGGTGCAAACCAGCAGGCGATGGAGCGACTCGACCCGCCACTCTGGTTCATGGAGGGAATGGCGGAGTATCTGTCGATCGGTCCGACCCACCCCCTCACGGCCGGCTGGCTGCGTGACGCCGCCGTCAACGGCAAGATCCCGACGATCCAGCAAATGACCGAGCGACCTGACCAGTACTTCCCGTATCGCTACGGAGAGTCGCTCTGGCAGTACGTCGGCGAGAGATGGGGCGACGCGGCGATCGGCGAAATCCTTCGCAGCTCGATGTCAGCCGGCATTGCGCGCGCATTCCAGCGCGAGCTCGGCATGTCGCTCGACGATCTGAGCAGCGCATGGCGCGAGGCGGTTCAGTCGCAGTACCTGCCTGCCGCATCGATGTACCAGCGTCCGCGCGCTTTCGCGCAGCCGCTGCTGACCCGCAAGCGCTCGGGCGGAGAGATTTTCCTCGCGCCTGTGCTGTCGAACGACGGTAACTACATCGCCTTCCTGTCCAACGGCAACTGGAAGAGGGGCGAGGTGTTCATCGACCTGTGGCTTGGCAACGCGCGCACGGGTGAGCGCGTTAAGCGTCTCGTGAAGAGCACCACCGATCCCAACTTCGAGGAGCTCCGCCTGCTCTACTCGCAGAGCGCGTTCTCCAACGATGGCAGGACGCTTGCCTTCACCGCCCAGCGTGAAGGCAAGGACGTTCTCTATCTGCTCGACATCCCCAGCCGGAAGGTGAGGAAGCGTCTCGATCTCGCCGTCGATGCGGTGACGGGTCCCTCGTGGTCGCCCGACGACAAGCAGATCGTCTTCAGTGGGACGCGCGGCGGTATCACCGATCTCTTCATTGTGGATGCCGACGGAAAAAATCTCAGCGCGCTGACGAACGACCTTTACGGCGACCTCCAGCCCAGCTGGTCGCCGGACGGCAAGTACATCGCTTTCGCAACCGATCGCGGTCCGCAAACGGACATCCAGCGGCTCAAGATCAGCAAGTGGCAGATCGCGCTGCTTGACATGCAGACGCGCAACGTCGAAGTGCTGCCAGGTCAGGCCGGCCTCAACCTCAATCCGGTCTGGGCTCCCGGCGGCTCATCGGTGGCCTACATATCCGATCGAACGGGAGTCGCAAACATTTTCCTCTTCGATCTTGGCGACCGCAAGCAATACCAGCTGACGAATGTGCTGGGCGGTGTTTCAGCGATCACCGAATACAGTCCCGCCCTGACCTGGGCGCGTGACGCCGACCGGATGGCGTTCACGTACTACGAGAACGGCGATTACACCGTGTGGGCGATGGACAATCCGCGCTCGCTCCGGACGGTCGCGTTCCAATCGGCGTCGGCGGCTGCCACGGGACTCGTGATGAATCCGTCGATCCAGCCACTGGCAACGACGCCGGCTCTGCAGCCGTCGGACACGGGTCGAGCAGCAGGGTCGCAAACCGGCTCGGTCTACCGCGCCCAGACGGGAGCGCGCGCGTCGAGTGTTCTCTCGACGCCGGAGACGCAGTTTCGCGATACCGCCGTGACGAGTGTCGCGACTCTCAACTCGAACGCCGACTTTGCGCTTCCCGACACCACGCGGTTCAAGGACTACGCGTATCACGTCGGCTTCAAACCGGACTACATCGCGCAGCCGGAGATCGGCTACGGAACGGGGAATCAGTACGGTCTGAGCGGGTTCAATGGAGGGACGACGATCGTTCTCAGCGATCTCCTTGGCAACCATCAGATTGCGCTCTCTGCTTCACTCTACGGCCAGCTCAGCGATGCGAGTCTGTTTGCGGCATACGCAAATCTCAGTCACCGCTGGCAGTACACCGCCGCGGCGTACCAGCAGCCGGTGTATCTCCCCCAGACGCAGGGCACGTCGGTCACGCCAATCCAGGGTGGAGTGCTGCTGGCTACTCCATTCACCCGGTACGTCCTGCGGAATGCTTCGCTGACGACGCAGTACCCGTTCAACCGCTTCTCGCGGCTCGAGGCAGGGCTGCAGTTCAACAGCATCGGGCGGTCGATCATTGCACTGACGCAGGTTTGCTCGCGCGATGGGTCGGTATGCAACGCCCCGCAGCTCGAGAACGTCAGCTCGGAGCCGGCTTTCAACTTCGCCTCTCCCTCGCTCGCCTACGTGTCCGATAACTCGCTGCTCGGCCTCACCGGCCCGATCATGGGCCGGCGTTACCGGTTCCAGATTACGCCCTCCGTCGGAACTCTGAGATGGACCGAGTATCTGGCCGATTACCGTCGTTACGACCCGCTGATCTTCAACACGCTCACTCTGGCGACGCGTTTCCTCACGAGCGCATCGGTCGGGCGCGACGAGCTTGCGTTTCCGAAATACATCGGCCGCCCGGAATTCGTCCGCGGCTACGATGACGCCAACTTCAGTGGCTACGAATGCGTTTCGTTCATCGGTGGCTCAAACACATGCACTACGGCACAGCTGGTGGGAAGCCGTGTCGCCGTTGCGAATTTCGAAGTAAGGTTCCCGATCATCCGGCGGTTCGACCTCGGGTCTCTCCCGATTGGGCTGCCGCCTGTTGACGGAGCCTTTTTCTACGATGCTGGCCTGGCCTGGAATACCGGCCAGACGGTATCGCTATCGAAGCCGTCGAATTATGATTTCACGCTTCAGCGCTACCCTTTGCGGAGCTACGGTTTCGAGATGAAGATGAACCTCTTCAACATCGCCATTCTAAAATGGGCTTACGCGAAGCCCCTCGACCAGGCTGGTCGGAAGGCGAACTGGACCTTCTCGCTGGGGCCGAGCTTCTGACCTGTTGCGCCGGCTGATCGCGCTGACGCTTGCCGTCGCCGCATGTCGCGGTGACCGGCAGGCGTCGGAGAGCGCACAATCCGCGACAACCTCTCGCGGACCGGACGCGATTGTGCTGCGCCTTCCCCGCATGGGCGGGACTGCACGGGCGTATCTTTTCGCGCGCCTCGACTCGGTAGTCTGGGCGGCAGCCGGATCCCCCGCGGTCGGAAGGGTTCTCGCCTTCGATCCCGACGCCGGCCTGATTGCGTTCACTGACGACAAGGGCCAGCCGCGCCGCGTCGACCTGAGGATGGGAGAAGTGCGAAGCGCGGCCCCCAAAGCAAAGCTCGCAGGCGTCTCGTCAGTCGACGGCAATGAGATTTATGGCATCGCTCCCGGTGGCGGCATCACACGCCTGACACCCAGCGGAGACTGGACCTTCAAACCTCCACAACCCGCGCAGGCGGTCTACCCGCAGCCCGATGGCGCAATCATAATCGTCGGTCCCCTCGGCACGTCAACGCGCCTCTGGTTGATGCGTCCGCCGGACGACGGCATTCTCGATAGCGCATCTCTGTCCGGTGTCACGCGGGGTGCGCGGACGCAGGCTGGAGACCGTCTTTATTTCACCTCTCGTGCCGGACTCGTCGGAGTCCGCACACGCGACCTCTCACCTCTCAAGGAGATCCGCGTTCGCGGCGAAGCCGAAGCCATGGCCCCGACGCCGAGCGGGGATCGCGTGTATGTCGCGCTCCACGAGTCGCCTCGGATAGCAGTGGCCGACAGATACAGCGAATCCGTCACCGGCACGATCGACCTTCCAGCCGCGGCGACAGAGTTGCGTGTCGATCCCCTGGGACAATTGATCCTTGCCAAGCCGGCCAATGGCGCCGATTCCGCGTGGGTGATCGCGATCGGTACCGGCCGGCTGATCGGCAGCGTGGCAACAGACTGGACGACCGATCTCCCGGCGTTCGCGCCGTCGTCTACCATTGCTACACTCCGCAAACCCGACGTCGTATTCGTGAACGGTTCGACGCTCAATCCGGTTCGCACCGTTGCCGGCGGAGCAAAGGACTACTGGTACTTCTTCTATTGGAACGGATTCCGGCCGCGCTCGGCTGGGGTCGATCAACCGGTGACATTCGACTCTCAAGCCGCGACCTCGCACGGCGACTCCGTTCCGGCGCAGCAGATCGACAGCAGCCGGCCTTCACCGCCACTGAGAGACGCGTATCCGACGATGCTTCCCCCGTTTGTCCCGCCGCCGACGGCACTGCCTCAGCGCCGCGCAGCGGGCTTCCTCGTTTCGTTTGCCGCCGTGCTCAACGAGCAGAGGGCACAGGAGATTGCCGCCAGCATCGACATCGGGGGCGCGCACCCGCGTGTCGTCCCGACTCAAACCGGAGGGACAGCGATATACCGCGTCGTCCTCGGACCGTACGCAACGAGAGACGAAGCGGATCGCGTCGGGCGGGATTCGAAGAGGCAGTACTGGGTGTACGAGGCCGGGTCGTGACAGACGAGGCTTCGCCGCCTGCAGGAGCAGTTTACGAGCGCTCGGGACGGCAGGCGGCGATGGCGGTCAGGGGCTACTCCTCCGTGCTCGTTGTCTCTGACGATCCGGTCGAGGCCGCTTATGTCGCGATAGGCATTGGTCGCGCGGAGGCCGCGCATCGCCGCGTAGTGATCGGCGATCTCGCGGGGGAGATCCCGCCGATCCAGTCACTCCTTTCGATCGGCGACCCACACGGGATCTACGACAGCTTCGTCTTCGGCACGTCACTGGACAAGGTGATCTATCCGGTCGAAGGAAACGAGAATCTCGATATCCTTCCGAGCGGTACGGACTCGGCGGCCACCGAGGAGATTCTCGGAAGTCGGC
>JAHFCS010000068.1 GCA_023249395.1 Gemmatimonadota bacterium | reverse complement strand
CACCCGGTCGTCGCCCGGAGCCCGAACTTCATGTCGGGCGGATCCGACAAATATCACTTCCGCGTCAGCGGCGACACGCTGTGGCTCTCGAACACGGGCGCCGACTTTCGGACGATGATCGGGGGACAGCTTGTGACGCCGCCGGGGGCGCGGAGCGCGACGATGCTGGTGCTGGTGCGGCAGAAGTAGGGGAGCCCCCATGTGGGGCACCTATGGCGAAGGGTAGGGCAGGCATCCTGGCGTTGGGCGGACGGAGGGATTGCGGTAGCACGCGGCAATTCACACATTCGCGACCATCAAACCACCCCTCTCCGCGAGTGTACGATGTCTCTGCTTCGTACCGCCAGCACTCTGACCGCCTTCAGTTGCATGCTGCCGGGAATGGCAGCTTCACAAGCCACATCGAGGCCGACCGAGGTCCAGCGGCTGCAGTTCTACGTCGGGCGTTGGAGCGAAGCCGGTCAGATGCGCGACGACCCGAGCAAGCAATTCAAGCCCGTCGCGGGCGGCGAAACATGCAAGTGGGCCGCCGATGGGTACGCGGTGATGTGCGAGGAGAAGACGGCAGGGGCTGGCGGGGGCTGGGACGGAGTGTACATCATGAGCTACGACGCGACGGGCAAGCAGTACCACGTCTACGGAACGGAGAAGCCCGGGAGCAACATGCACGCGGTCGGGCGGCTCGACGGAGATCGCTGGGTCTGGGTGACCGATCCGGCGCCGGACGGCTCGCGAGTGCGCTACACGTTCACCCCGGCGGGGGCCGGTGCCCGCACGATGCGGGTGGACGCCGGCGCGGGCGAACGCTGGTCCGGTATCGTGAACATCAAGTACACGTCGCGCAAGTGATTCCTTGCTAACCTAGCGGCAGGCGGAGTGGATTGAGTTTTCACGACAAGAGCAGCAAGCCGATAGCGCCAGCGCGTAGTGCTTGTCTTCAATTCTTCGCGCGCGCGACCTCAGCGTAGAAACGTCGAAGGACGTCGAATGCTTTCTTCCGCTCTCCGCGCTCCGACACGAGGCCCTTGCGATTGAAGTAGTCCTGGATGCCGGGCAGCGGGCGACGTGGCGAACGGAAATCCTTGAGGATCCAGGGCGACATCCCCGACAGAAATGGAATGCGTCGCAGCATCGCGACCTGATGCTGGTAGAGCGCCTCCTGGTATTCCTCGGTCCAGATCTTGTTCGCGCCGCCGTGCAATCCCTGGCGCGCATCTCCGCCAAACTCGCTCATCACGAGCGGCTTGTCGAATGCGCTGCGCCACACGATGCGATCGGTCTTATCGATCGGACCGTCGTACCACCCGATGTATTCGTTGTTGCCCAGCACATCGAGATACACGCCAAGCGGATCGTCGATCATGATCGTCGTGCTGTCTATGTAACGATGCTCGAGCGCGGCCGTGATGAGGCGCGTGGAATCAAGACGCCGCGCATCATCCACGAGGCCGCGGAGAAAGCGCAGCCGCGGACCGCCGCCGGGCGCGCTGTCGCGCGGTGTTTCGTTCGCCACCGACCAGAGCACGACCGAAGCGCGATTCCGATCCCGCTCTATCATCTCCGCAAGCTGCCGGCGCGCATTCGCGAAAGTCGCGGGATTATTCCACTGAATGGTCCAGTAGACCGGAATCTCTGCCCAGATCAGGACGCCCATCTCGTCAGCCGCGCGCAGCATCGCCTCGTTATGGGGATAGTGCGCGAGCCGCGCGAAATTTCCGCCGAGCTCCTTGACCCAGCCAAGCAGCACGCGTGCGTCATCGGCACTCACAGCCCGGCGCGCAGCGTATGGCGCTTCTTCGTGAATCGAGATTCCGCGCAGGAAAATCGGCCGGCCGTTGAGCAGAATCCTCGAGCCGCGAACGGCGATCGTGCGAAAGCCAATCCGGTCGCGGATCGTGTCGTCTCCGGCAATGATCTCGACGTCATAAAGTCTGGGACGCTCCGGCGTCCACCGCGAAAGGCGCGACGCATCGAGCGACAGCTTCGCGCGTCCGCTCGCGTCGGGAGTCACCGTCTGTGACTGTCCCGTTCCGGGAATGCGCACGGTGACCGGGATGCGCGTCGTATCGGCCGAACGATCCAGATGCACCCATCCGCGTGCGCGTCGTTCGTCATGCGGATCGAGCTGGAGTGCGTACTCGCGCACGAACGCGCGCGGCTCCTCCACCAGCGTCACGTCTCGCGTGAGTCCGCCGTAATTCCACCAGTCGAAGTTCTGCGTCGGCACAGCATCGGCTCGACGGCGGTTGTCGACCTTTACGATCAGATCGTTGCCGCTTGCGCGCACGAGTCGCGTGATCTCGAACGCGAATGGGGTGAATCCTCCCTCGTGCACTCCCAACTCGACGCCGTTGAGCCACACCCGCGCTTCGTAGTTCGCGCCGCCGAACTGAACAAAGAGCCGGCGATTCGGAGGGAGCGCGTAATCGAAGCGCCGGCGATACCAGATCGTTCCCTCGTATAAAAGCAAATCCGCGCGTTGCGAATTCCAGTCGCCGGGCACACGGAGGAGCGGCGAACGATCGAAGTCGTATTCGACGCGTTCCGTGGAGCTCCCTGGCTTCTGATTCCGGAAGAAGCCATTCGGGTCCGGCTGCATTCGGTAATTGAAGTAGCCAACGTCGAATGGATCGACGATCGTCTGCCATTCACCATTGAGCGAGGTTGCGGCGCGTCCGAATGCGTTCATGATCTGATACGCGGGCGCGCTTGAATCGCCGACTGTGGTCTGCTTGAGGAGCGCCGGCGCGAAGAGGAATACCACGTGCAACAAGGATGAAAGAATCATCAGGTGACAGTCCTATCGCGTCTCAACCAGCATCGCGACGGCCGACTTGGCAGCGAGGCGGTATCGCAAGCGCGGAGTGCTTGCCATACGTTCAGATGTATGGCCGAATATACCGCAGTCGCGGGTCGCTCAGTTGATCGGGACGACTTAACTTTTGGTGTTAGCCGGACCATCTCGTTCTCGAGGGAGCGTGGCTCAACCTTCGCAGCTCCTCGCCCGTGTCGGGCTCATCCTGATACTCACCGGATGCGCGTCACTTGGCCGCCGGGACGGCCTCCGGACAGTCCACCTGGAACGCCTCTATTTCGGTCGCAACATCGGTGACACGGCAATGGTGAGCGACTCAGCGTGGCATGTATTCGTTCGAGAAACTCTGACGCCGGCCTTTCCCCAGGGCTCGACGGTGTGGGAAGCGACCGGCCAGTGGCGCGCGCCAGACGGCAGGTTTGTTCAGGAGCGCAGCTTTGTCGTTGAGCTATTACTCCAGAGCTCGGACGCCGAGGGGCGAGTTCACCGCGTCATTGACGACTACAAGCGCCGATTTGCACAGCAGTCGGTACTCCGAATCGTTACCAATGTCCGCGCCACTTATTGACCGCGTCTGGCCGAACCTGGTGAACCCCCCCATGTCGAAATCGAACTTGCGGCTCCGACTTACTGGCAAGAGGGAATGACCTTCACCCTTCACACGGAGCCGATCACGGGCCTGGCGGTCAGAGGTGCGTCCCCTTCCTTAGCGCGCGAACGCGGTGACGGCCAGGCGAGCCGGCGTATCGAGCGCATCGTCCACTTCGACGCGCACCCGGCTGACGGCCGCGGACTCGAACGTGTCGATCTTCGCGTATCCGATCGTGGTGCCCCTCGAGAGCGCGCGCCAGCCCGCATCCGTCAGCCCCGAGACTGTGTAACGCGACACCAGCTGGCCGGCGGCGATGTCCTCGCTCAAACGAACGGCAACGATCGAGATGCGTCGTGAGAAGTTTGCTTCAACTACGGCGGTGCGTCCGCTCGCACGGAAGCTCTCATCTCGGGGGCGAACGGCGCGATCCGCGAACTCCGTCGCCCTGAGATCGCGAAAGCGCATCAGCGCCGCGACGTCACGGTCGTGCAGCAGACCGTCACGCGTTGGCGGAACGTTCAGCAGGAGCTTCGAGTTGCGTCCCACCGATTGGACATAGAGCTGCAGCAGGCTCGCGGCGTCGCGCACCTTGTCGTCTTGTGCCGGGTGATAAAACCAGCCCGGCCTGATGGAGACATCGGACTCCGCCGGTCGCCACACGGTTCCATGTGAGTGGCCGTGCTGGAGCGCTTCGATGATGCCAGCACCATCCGCACCGGGAAAGGGCACAGTCGCAGGATCGATGGTCGACCAGTTCGGATCGCCAGCTTCGCCGCGCTCGTTCCCGCACCAGCGCACGTCGGGTCCGGCGTCGGAGAACACGACCGCGTCGGGCTGGAGCCGCTTCACGAGCCCGAACACTCGCGGCCAGTCGTACTCCTGGCGCCTGCCATTCGGACCTTCGCCGTTCGCGCCGTCGAACCACACTTCGGCGAGCGGCCCGTAGCGCGTCAGCAGCTCGGTGAGCTGCGCGGCGTACACGTCGTTGTACCGCGCGGAATCACCGTACGCAGGATGATTGCGATCCCATGGCGAGAGATACAAACCCGGACGCAACCCCTCCGCCCGACAGGCGTCGACGAACTCGCGCACCACGTCGCCAGTCCTTCCCCGCCACGGACTGCTCGCGACGGAGTGTCGGGTCGTTTCAGTCGGCCACAGACAGAATCCGTCGTGATGCTTCGCGGTGAGAATCATCGCCCGGAAGCCGGCGGCTCGGGCGGAGCGCGCCCACTGCCGCGCATCGAGCGCGGATGGCGCGAAGATCGACGGAGTCTCAGTACCGTCACCCCATTCCCGGTCGGTAAACGTGTTCACGCCGAAATGGAGGAAAATCGCCAGCTCGTCGCGCTGCCACTCGAGCTGGACGCGCGTCGGACGGGGCCGGGACATCGCGGCAGCGGCGACATGCGTGATGACGCGACCGCTCACCAGCGCGGCGAGTCCCGACAGAATCAGGTTGCGCCGATCCATTGAGGCTCCGGTGCTGTCGACGAGTTGTACGACCGAGGCGCCTGGCTCGTCAAGGCGCACACTCTGTTACGCTGAATTTTCCATGGTCGGGTCAGCACGTGGTCTTGGCCTTCGGGCGAGCATGCATCCCCAGGTTGCTGCCTGCCACTCCGGAGGCGCTGTCGTGCAGTACATTGAAGAGGGGTGGACCGCGAGCGGCGACTTTTCAACACCGCAGTCGTGGTGGTCCCATCTGGAGGAACCGTGTCTAACCGTCACTTTTCCCCGCGCGCCTTCGTGGCGATCATGGTTGTCCCGCTCTCCACACTCGCCTGCGCGTCGAGAGGCGCGAACGACACGAGTCCTGCACCTCGTCCGAACGCGAACGACACGTCCTCGATCGCCAACAGTGATGGGAAGACGATCGAGACCCTCTTTGCCGGCCGCTTCCCCGGCGTAAGCGTGACGCGGACGGACGGCGGCGGGCTCCAGATTCGCATCCGCGGCGGCAGCAATACCTTCTTCGGCAACGACGAGCCGCTCTACGTGGTGGACGACATGCCGCTTCCGGCGGGCTCGAGGGGGATCGTCTTCCTGAACCCGTACGACATCCAGAAAATCGAGGTGCTGAAGAATCCCGCCGACATTGGCGTGTACGGAATTCGGGGGGCGAATGGGGTCATCAAGATCACGACGAAGAAGGGGGGAAAGCGTTAGCTCGCCACGGTCAGCGACGGCGGCATCCCTTTGGTAGCTAAGAGCCTTCCTTCGTCTCGGCCATAAGGTCAAGCTCGCGAGGTCCCAACAGCCAGCGAAGCTCCCCTTCGCCGGCGCGAGCAGGCCCGGCGAACTCGAGCAGGCAGGCCGCACCCTTCTTCATCACGATGCGTGATTCGTTTGTCCCCGTCATGAGCCAGGTCACGAGCGACGAGAGATGTGGCTCGTGCCCCACGATCGCGACGCACTGACTTTCGCCGAAGTCCGCTGCCCATCGCTCGAAATCCCTGAGGTGGGCTCCCGGAATCAGCGCGCGCGTCGTCTCGGGTGCCGGTAGTCCGTATCCGGCGCAGAGTATCTCGGCGGTCTCGACGGCGCGCTTGAGCGGACTCGAGAAAACCCGGTCGCATTTCGGGCCGATACCGCGCAAAGCCGCCGCCGCGCGTTGCATCTGTCGGCGCCCCTTGTCGCTGAGCGGCCGCAAGTCATCCGGCTGGCCCGTCTGACCGAACTCATTCGCATCACCAGCGTCAGCGTGTCGTACGACGAGAAGGTCCATGGTCGCCCGCGTATCACATGTGGTGCCGGATTCTGCAGATCGTGGACCAGTTGGACTGATAGGCCGTCTTCTGCCATATTGACCGGGTGGAAGTTTTCATCCCGCAGACCTCCAGAGTCGATATTGGCCCCGCAAGCTGAAACCGCCGAAGCACTCAAGCGCACGCCGCTGACCGATGTCCACACGGCCTTGGGTGCCAAGCTCGTCCCCTTTGCCGGCTACCTCATGCCCGTGCAATACCCCACCGGAATAACAGCCGAACATCGCGCCGTCCGCGAGAAGTGCGGCCTGTTCGACGTCAGCCATATGGGCGAGTTCATCGTTCGTGGACCAGGTGCCGTGGATTTCGTGAATTACGTGACGACGAACGATGTTGCCGGGATGGCAGTCGGCCAGGCGCATTACTCGACGATTCTGAACGATCGCGGGACGATCGAGGACGACTGCCTCGTCTACCGAGCCGCTGACTATATAATGATTGTGGTCAACGCGTCCAACGCGGCCAAGGACCTGGTGCACATCAGCCGTGAGCTGGGCAGATTCGACGCGACAATCGAAGACGTCAGCGATGCCACCGCCCTCCTTGCCATCCAGGGACCGGAGGCAGCGCGAATCCTTCAGCCTCTCACAAACATCGATCTGTCGTCGATCGAGTACTATCACTTTGCCATCGGAAGCGTCGCCGGGATTCCGGGAATCACGGTCGCGCGAACCGGCTATACCGGTGAAGACGGCTTCGAGCTGTACTTCCCGAACGAGCATGCGGTTGCGATCTGGAATGCGCTTCTCACGACAGGCGAAGTCATCCCCGCCGGACTCGGCTGCCGCGACACTCTCCGTCTCGAGATGGGGATGGCGCTCTACGGGAGCGACATCGACGATACCGTCACGCCTCTCGAGGCCAACCTCGGCTGGCTGGTCAAGCTCAGGAAGGGTGATTTCGTCGGGCGCGATGCACTCGTGCGGCAGAAGGCGCGGGGACTCGAGCGCAAGCTGGTCGGATTCACTACCGACGAGCGCTCATTTCCGCGACACGGCTATCCCGTTTTCGTGAATGGTGAGCCGAGTGGCGAGGTGCGGAGCGGGACGATGAGTCCAACGCTCAACATTCCGATCGGCACCGCCTACGTCCCGCCGGCTTCGGCCACCGAGGGCAGCCCGCTCGAGATCGAGATTCGCGGACGGAGAATTCCCGCGCGGGTTCAGAAGATGCCGTTCTATAAACACGGCTCGCACCTCTAGGTTTTTGATGCGAGTGTCGATATTGACAGTCTCCGATTCGGTCGCCGCGGGCGTGCGAGAGGACTCCTCCGGCGAGGAGATCCGCCGGTGGTGTGAGCGCCGCGCCGATTCTGTCGCTCGCCATGAGAACGTCGCCGACGACAACCCGGCCATCGTTGCGCGGCTGGTGGAGTGGTGCGACGCGGGAGACACCGACCTTCTTCTCACCACCGGCGGAACGGGACTCGGCCGCCGCGACGTGACGCCCGAGGCGACGCGGGCGGTGGTCGAGCGCGAGGCGCAGGGGATTGCGGAGCGAATTCGCGTGCTGTGCATCGACAGCTTTCCGCGTACAGCGCTCTCGCGCGGCATCGCCGGCGTACGAGGGACGACGCTCGTCGTAAATCTTCCTGGATCGCCGAGCGGAGTGCGTGATGCGCTGGCGGCTCTCGACCCCATCATCGACCACGCATGCGACATCCTGTCCGGCCGGGTGACGCAACATGCAAGTGCCGATGCGGGAGCGGGTCGATGAAGGTTCTCATCACGCTCGCCGACGTCGAGATCGCGGTGCGTCTCAACGCGATGCTCGAGGCAGAGGACATTCAGACGGTGATGGTGTCGCCTCTCGACGACATCCGGAGCGAAATCAAGAGGGCGAAGCCGGAGCTCGTCGTTCTCACCGGGGCGATTGCCGACCCGTCGAGCATTCAGGTCGTGAAGGACCAGCTCTGGGAAGGCATCGCCGTGCTCGGACTGGCGGACGTATTCGATCCGGAGCTCATGGATCGGATGCGGTCGATCGGATTCGTTGACGTGTACGCGAAGCCCATCTCCCCCGACGAGCTGTTCGCGGTGGTGAGAGGAATTCTTGACCGGCAGCGGCTGGCGCAGATCACAGGTCTGATTGGACAGTCGGCAGGGATCCGCGAGGTGCTGGTGAAAATCGAGCAGATCGCTCCCGTGTCGAGCACGGTGATGGTGGAGGGAGAGAGCGGAACGGGAAAGGAGCTCGTGGCGCGAGCGATCCACCGGCTCAGCCCGCGTCGCAACAAGCCCTTCATCGCGGTGAACGTTGGGGCTCTCCCCGATACGCTGATCGAGAGCGAGCTGTTCGGTCATGAGAAGGGCGCGTTCACCGGCGCGGCGGAGCGCAGGCTCGGACGGTTCGAGCTGGCGCATGGCGGGACGCTGTTTCTCGAC
>JAHFCS010000067.1 GCA_023249395.1 Gemmatimonadota bacterium | reverse complement strand
CTCGGTCGCAGTGGTTTCGGGCATCTCCGAAGTGTTGCTGTGGCGGCGACTCGCGCAAGGACAGGACATTCCTGCGGCAGACATCAGTCAGATCCTTGCGCGGCAAAGCCTCATCAGCTGGCTTCAGTTTCTCATGATCGTCGTGACCGCCAGCATATTCCTTGTCTGGTTCCATAGATGCTACGCCCGCGCACGAGAACTCAGTCCGACAAATCTCAAGGACACTGCGCGTCGCGCTGTTGGCTATTGGTTCATCCCCTTCGTTAACCTGGTCCGGCCGTTTTCAATCACGAAGGAAATGTGGACGTCCCTCACCCGGCGCACCTCTGTTGAACCCGCGTCGGGGACGCTCATCAACTTCTGGTGGGGCACCTGGTTGCTATCCCTATTCCTCGATCGGACGGCCCTCATTCTTGCTGGGTCAGCGAAGCATGTCGCCGATTACACGCTCGTGTTCGCGGCAGCAACTTCAGTGTTGGCAAAGGTGACGGCTATCGCTGCCGCAGTGTTAGCAATCGGCGTTGTACGGCGCATCGGCAGACATGCGGCCGGTGCGTGAACAAGGAAGCCCGGAGGAACGCATGCCGTGGTGGAAGGGGTCACAACCGAAGTCGGCTGGTTCGCACGAGCCCTCATCCGCGCCACAAGTACCCCCGCGACTGGGCGCTCTGTGCGATGTGCTCGGCGGATGTGAAGGTCTTCCTGGGGCTTCAGGACGGAAGTGAGGCCGTGTGATCCGGCGCAGCAAACTGCGATGCGATCGGCCGGACGCCACGGCGGGTCTTTCTCGGCTCACCCGTAACCGTCAGTCAAATCTCGAAAGGAGGCCGTATGATCGGAGCACTTGTGGCGAGGAAAGCGCTGGCCGGCGCTTTCGATGCCCTGAACCGCCGTGACCTGCCAAAGTTCATGTCCGCCTGGCGGGATGACGGGGTGTTTGTCTATCCCGGCGAGATACGTGAAAGCGGAACCTTCGCGGGCAAGAGCGCTGTCGAAGGTTGGTTCCGCCGTTTCTTCGAGCAGTTCCCGAAAATCAGATTCGATATTCAGGATGTCTGCGTCCGGAACATCTTCGACCTTTTCGGCACCAACGTAGTCGCAGTGCACTGGAAGATCCTGCTTACGAACCGAGAGGGACGAGTTGGCGAGAACAGCGGAGTGACGGTCGTGAGTATCGCACGCGGCAAGGTCTTTTTCGTGAAGGACTTCATCTTTGATCTTGGCGAAAACTTCAGGCTCAATTGGAGTGCGACATAGCAAGCGAGAGCAGCCGGGGTCGCCGCGGCGCGGCCTGATGGCGAACGCTACGCCACGTCTCTCCGGGCCGCCGGACTGATACCCACCGCTCGCGCCTTTGCGCGAAACGTCCGACCGTGATCTACCGGCAGCCCCGTCTCGTCCTGCCACTGATGCACCATCTCGTGCAGCAGTGTATCCATCGCTTCGGCCCAGCCATGCCGGCGAATGTGGCGGCGACTTATCACTATCTCTCCGTCGCCGCCCGATGGGCCGCGATGCGTGTAGTGGCCGAGCCGGCTCTTCATTCGCCTCGACACTCTGATCGGGAGCGCGCTCAACATTCCGCCGAACTTCTCCTGGTTGTACGAGTCGTATGCGCGGCGAAGTCGCGCTGCCATCGCCTCATCGTCTGGATGTGTCTTCTCCGCAGCCCGTCGCGGCGCTCGGAGGTCGCCGGCATCTATCCGATACGCTAGCAGCTCACGCCTCGCCGCACTTCTCGCAGCTCGCGATCTGGCCTGCACGAATGCGACGATCGCCTTCCATGCGTGCTCGGGAGCATCGAGGTATCCGCGATGAATGCGCACCTCGTCCGCCGAGTAGCTCACGAAGACCGTTCGGTTTCGCGTGAGGCTGCAGCGATATCGCGCGTCGAGTCCCAACCGCACCAGTCGCTCCCTCAACTCGGCTGCGTCTTGCGGAGGGGACTCCAACTCGAGCGAGAGCTGCGACCCCGCGCGACCGAGGCCGATCAGCCTGCCAAGCGCTCGAAGCATTTGTGCGGGCCCGGTACGAAGGTCTTTCCTGATTCCGACCAGATGCGAGTGGTGACCTCTATCTGGCGAGGTAAAATCTTGATCACGTTCACCGACGACGGTCGTCCACCGCGGGATCGGCTCGATACGGTGCCGGCGGTCGAGATCACCGTCCCCTTCTTCGTGTGCTCGATGTAGTGAATCGACTCCTGGTGGTCGTGACCGCAGAGGATCAGATCGACGCCCATTGCCGCGAAGGCGCCGAGGATTCGCTTCGTGTTTTTGAGTCCATGCCTCTGCGAGAGCTCTCCTTTCACCGGATTGTGATGCATCACGATGACCCGGGCGTCGTCCGGCGGGGTCTCGCTGAACGCCGCTTCCGCCTGTTTGAACTGTTCCTTCCTCAGGCCGCCGATAACGGCGACATCGCGGATGTTCCAGGTGAGTGTTTGCAGAGTGACGCCGTGTGCTGTGTTGACGCCGACGAACGTCGCGTCCGGAACGCGCAGCACCGGCTCGAGGTCGCTCGATATGAACTTGGAGTAATTCTCGTAGATCCTTTCCGGGTAGCCGATGCCGAGCGGTGCGTGCCACCACGCGACGTCGTGGTTCCCGGGCACCGAAATCGTCCTGCTGACCTTCTGCGCATCGCGCAGAAATACCGCAGCGCGCTGGAACTCACCCGATCGCGCCCGCTGCGAGAAGTCGCCGGAAATCGCAACGACGTCGAACTTCTCGCTCAGTATCGTGGATTCGATCGCCTCGATCTGCGCCGGCACTGCCGGTCTTCCGAAGTGAAGGTCAGATACGTGGAAGACCGTGACGCCATCGTGGCCCGCCACTCTAGGGAGCCACCACCAGGTCGGCGAAATGCCGGGCGACTCTGCCGAGCGCCTGCGAGACGCTGGTCGTCCCTTCACCTGAGACCTCGCCAGACCATTGAATTCGCGATGTTCGCGCATCGATGAGATAAACGAGAAGAGATCCACGCGCGCCCGCAATGCGATTGTCGAGGCGAATCATCGCCGGCAGAACGGCGTACCGCGCATCGCCGAGCGCTACGAGAGAACGCACTTGCGATGCAAGCGGCTCGGACAGCGGACTGTCGCCTGCTTTCACAAGCCGGCGGAGACGTTCTGCAGCGAGTGCGTGCGGATCCGCGGTCATGCCTGCGTTGCGGCGCGCTGACGCGGTAATCGCCCGCGCGAACGTCCAGCTTTTCAGTCCACGCTCAGCGAGTGCCGACGAAATCGAGTCGTCGAGCGCCGCCAGATATTGGCCCGCGAGCGGAAGCTGGACGTTTCGGGAAAGTGAGTCCGAAAACGTCACGTATTGCACTGGGAGCACCAGCACCGTGCGGCCGGCCATGACGGCGAGCGGCGCGGCGGGCGACGGTGGTGGCGCCTCCTGCTCCCTCGGCGTGGTAGCAGCGCTCGCGCATCCAGTCGCACCTGCCAGGGCGGCGGCAAGCACTGTCCGTTTCAGTCTCGTGAGGGGACCCATGGGCTGGTTGCGGGAAAGTTAACCGATACGCAATTTCACCGCCCACCTCTTGCGACGAGGCCATGCGCAGGTTCCTGCAGCCTTTCATCTTCGCGTTGATTGCCATACTTGGCGCGGCCAGCTTTGCCCGGCTCGCCCTGACGCGAGGTGAGTCTGTCAACGCCGCGTGGCTTCTCACTGCGGCGATCTGCACTTACGCTGTCGCGTACCGTTTCTACAGCAAGTTCATAGCGACCCGTGTCTTCGACCTTAGAGACGACCGCGCGACGCCGGCGGTGCGGCTCAACGACGGTCGTGACTACACGCCTACCAACAGGTGGATCGTATTCGGCCACCATTTCGCGGCGATCGCCGGGCCCGGCCCGCTTGTCGGTCCCACGCTCGCCGCGCAATTCGGATTTCTTCCCGGAGCACTCTGGATCATCATCGGCGTAGCCCTCGGCGGCGCTGTCCAGGATTTCGTGATACTCGCGTCGTCGATCAGGCGCGACGGAAAATCGCTCGGCCAGATGGCGCGGGACGAAATCGGAAAGGTCGCGGGGGTCACTGCGCTCGTCGCGGTGCTCGGCATCATGATCGTACTGATCGCGGTGCTCGCATTGGTAGTGGTGAACGCCCTCAAGCAGAGCCCGTGGGGAATCGTGACTATAGCGCTCACGATCCCGATTGCGATGCTGATGGGCGCTTACATGAAATGGATTCGACCGCACCGCGTTCTCGAGGCGAGCGGCATCGGCATCGTCCTTCTCGTTCTCGCTCTGTTCGCCGGCCAGGCCGTGGCGCAGAGTGCGACGCTCGCTCCGATATTCACCCTCAAGGGACCGACGATCGCCCTCCTCATCATGGGCTACGGCTTCGCGGCATCGGTCCTCCCCGTGTGGCTTCTCCTCGCACCGCGTGACTATCTGTCCGCCTTCGTCAAGATCGGCGTTGTCGCCGCACTTGCCCTCGGTATTCTTTTCGTTCTGCCGCCTCTCCAGATGCCGGCGCTGACGCGGTTCACTGATGGAACCGGGCCGGTGTTTGCCGGCAAGGTCTTTCCCTTTGCGTTCATCACGATCGCCTGCGGGGCGATCTCCGGATTTCACGCTCTCGTCGCCTCGGGAACGACGCCCAAGCTGATCGACTGCGAGAGCGACGCACGGATGGTCGGATACGGCGCGATGCTGACCGAGTCGCTGGTCGCGGTGATGGCGCTCATCGCCGCCTGCGTTCTGACACCGGGCGTGTACTTCGCGATCAACGCTCCCGCGGGGGCGCTCGGCGCGACTGCACAGTCCGCCGCTGCAGCGATTCACAACTGGGGATTCACGCTCGCGCCGAGCGAGATGGAAAACCTCGCGAAGCAGGTAGGTGAGAGCTCGCTCCTCTCCCGCACGGGCGGAGCGCCCAGTCTGGCGGTAGGGATGGCGCACATGTTTTCGCGCGTCCTCGGTGGAGAGGAGGCCATGGCCCTCTGGTATCACTTCGCCATCATGTTCGAGGCGCTGTTCATTCTCACGACGCTCGATGCCGGTACGAGAGTCGGGCGGTTCATGCTTCAGGACATCGTCAAGCACGTGTGGGCTCCGTTGGGACGGGTCTCGTGGTATCCCGCAGTGATGATGACGAGCGCTGTGTTCGTCGCAATGTGGGGATACTTCCTCTATCAGGGCGTGATGGATCCGCTCGGCGGCATCAATTCGCTCTGGCCGTTGTTCGGCATTTCGAATCAGCTTCTCGCAGCGGTGGCGCTCTGCGTCGGGACGACGATCATCGTGAAGATGGGCAAGGCGCGCTACGCATGGGTCACTGTTGTCCCGCTGGCCTGGCTCGCCATAGTCACGCTGACGGGCGGGTGGATCAAGATCTTCTCCGACAACCCGAAACTCGGCTTTCTTTCGCACGCGGAGCTGTTCAAGGGGATGATCGCCGCAGGGACGGCTCCGCCGGGGGTCGCGAGTCTCGAGGCGGCGCGGCGGATGGTGTTCAACGATCGTCTCGATTCAGCCGTTGCGGCCTTCTTCATGATCTCGGTGATCGTGATCATCGTCGCGTCGGCGCACGAGTGGATTTCTGTCCTCACCGGGCGCAAGCGCGCAATCTCAACCGAAGTCGAATACAGCCACACTCGCGACTTCGTCATCCAGGTCGCAGGGGGCGGCTGATGCGCAGACTCGTGTTCTTTCTTCTCGTTCTTTCGTCTTCCGCTTCCGCGCAGCGGACGTCGAGCTTCGACTTCTCGATCAAGAACATCATGCGAGGCCCGGAGCTCTATGGCCGCGCCCCTGGTGACGTGCGATGGAGCAACGATTCGAAGTGGATTTACTTTACGTGGCTCGAGCCCGGCAGCGACTGGCGCGAACAGGTAAAGCGGTTCCGCGTTCGCGCCGTGCCCGGGTCGAAACCGGAGCGCGTTTCGCCGGCTCAGTTCGATTCGGTGGGGGCCATGGTGACAAGCGGCGAGCGATCGAGGAACGGCCGCTACATGGCGATCGAGTACAACGGAGATCTTTACCTCACCGACCTGCAGACGGGAGCCACACGCCGTCTGACGCGGACCGTCGCGCGCGAGCACGACCCCCAGTTTGCGGTGGACGCGAGCCGACTGTTCTTCATCCGGGACGACAATGTCTATTTCATTGATCTCAGCGGCGGACTCGTTCAGCAGCTCACCGACATCCGGCAGGGTCCGGAGCCGACCGATTCCGCAAAGGCGACAGGCCAGCGCGCGCGACTGGAGCAGCAGCAGCGTGATCTGTTCGAGGTAATCCGCGACCGCGTCCGCGCGGACAGCATTCGGAAGGCGGAGGAAAAGGAAGTCGCCGGACGTGGTCTCAAGACCTACTACACGCAGCGCGCGGAAAACATCGCGTCACTCTCCGTCGCACCAACGGGCAAGGCGCTTCTCATCCAGACCCGGATCCCCCCAACGGGAGCGCGCACCGCGGACCTCATTCAGTTCGTCACGGAGAGCGGCTATCCGGAAGTGATTCGCGGGCGCACAAACGTCGGCGACGTCCAGCTCCGTGGCAGACTCGGATTTCTCAATCTTCCGTCGGGAACGATCAACTGGCTCAACGCCTTTCCCACCGATACAGCCAACGGATTCGTTCAGGTGCTTGGCTGGAGCGACGATGGGTCGCGCGCGGCGTTCTACTCCTACACCGGTGACCACAAGCTTCGGCTTCTGCAATCGATTGACGCCGCGACCGGCAAGGTCAGGATTCTCGAGACACTTCGCGACACTGCGTGGGTCGGGGGTCCCTGCTCATCCTGCGGCGGATGGTACGACGGTGGGCGCCGGCTCTGGTACGTGTCCGAGGCCACCGGCTTTGCGCACCTCTATACCGTCGCCGCCAACGGCTCCGACCGACGGCAGCTGACGAAGGGCAACTGGGAAGTTCGCAACGCAACACTCTCGCCTGACGAGAAGTGGTTCCATCTCCACACCAACGAAATCTCGCCCGCCGAAGAGCAGATCTACCGAATGTCGGTCAACGGCGGCACACGTGAGCGACTCACCACGAAGTCCGGTGGACACAATGGCACCGTTTCGCCAAACGGCGAGTGGATTGCCGATGTGTACTCTTACGTGAATCGTCCGCCCGATCTCTATCTCATGCGCAGCAAGGCGGGGGCCGCAGAAGTCCAGCTCACCGTGTCGCCGAGCGCGGAGTGGCTGTCGTTTCCCTGGATTGCGCCCGAGATCGTAAAGATTCCGGCGTCCGATGGCGCAGGCGTCCCGGCGCACATATATCGGCCGAAGGACATGAACGCCGAGCCGAACGGTGCCGCGGTGATCTTCGTCCATGGCGCCGGGTATCTGCACAACGTCGGGAATTTCTGGTCGCAGTACCCGCGCGAGTACATGTTCAATCAATATCTCGCGTCGAAGGGTTACGTCGTCCTCGACCTCGACTATCGCGCGTCGGATGGATACGGCCGCGACTGGCGGACG
The DNA here is from genome assembly GCA_023249395.1 of Gemmatimonadota bacterium. Classification (GTDB taxonomy): domain Bacteria; phylum Gemmatimonadota; class Gemmatimonadetes; order Gemmatimonadales; family Gemmatimonadaceae; genus UBA4720. The sequence goes on along the minus strand of JAHFCS010000067.1, from coordinate 1,205 downwards.
GCTATCTATCGCTACATGGGAGGGCGCGATCTGCAGGACCAGGTAGATGCGTCGCGCTACCTGACGAAGGAGTACGGAATCAATCCCGAGAGGATCGGGATTTATGGCGGGAGCTACGGTGGTTTCATCACACTCATGGCGTTGTTCACGCAGCCTGAACTCTTCGGCGCGGGCGCGGCCCTTCGCAGCGTCACCGACTGGGCGCATTACAACAACGGCTACACGTCAGCGATCCTGAATTTTCCGCAGACCGATACGCTCGCGTATCGCCGCTCGTCGCCGATTTATTTCGCCGAGGGACTGAAGGATCCGCTGGTGATGCTGCATGGGATGGTGGACACCAACGTCCATTTCGAGGACATCGTTCGCCTGACGCAGCGACTCATCGAGCTCGGCAAGCCGAATTGGGAGCTTGCGGTCTATCCGGTAGAGGATCACGCCTTTGTTCGTCCGTCGTCGTGGGCGGACGAGTATCGCCGCATCTTCGAGATCTTCGAGCGGACTTTGCCGTCTAAGGTTCCAATCCAGCCGGATACTCAATGAGTCAGCTCATTGCTTTCGTCGGCGGCATCGCGCGCAGCTTACGGGCAGTTCTCGGCGTTCCTGACTACCAACGGTACGTCGAGCATTGCCGGGCTCATCACCCGGGCTCGAGCCCGATGACACCAGACCACTTCGCGAGCGACCTTTTGGAGCGGAAGTACAGCAGGCCGGGCACGCGCTGCTGCTGAGTCCGCCGCAGGCTAGCGTGACCTGACCACGACTGGTTTACGCGGAATCGGTCTGACCATCGTCATTCCGACCGCCGCGACGAGCGCGAGGCTCGCCCCGAACAGGAATGCCGTCCGTGGCCCCAACCGATCCCATATCGCTCCGAAAATCAGCGATGCCGGCAGAGCTCCGAGGCCGAGCGCCAGGTTGTACCAGCCGAAAGCCGCGCCCCTTCGCGCGCGCGGGACCAGATCGGCGACGAGCGCTTTCTCAGTCCCCTCAGTCATCGCGTAGAAAAGTCCATACGCCGCGAACAGCGCCCATGCATGCCACGCGGTTGTAGCCTCGCCGAATCCCAGGTACACGGCCGCGTAAACCACCCATCCGCCGACGATCAACGGCTTTCGCCCAAAACGATCGGACAGCGCCCCACCCCATGTTCCGAGCGCCGCCTTCATTCCATTGAGAAGGGCCCAGAGGATCGGCGCGAGCGC
>JAHFCS010000066.1 GCA_023249395.1 Gemmatimonadota bacterium | reverse complement strand
GGCGGCGTCGACAGCAATTTCCCAAAGCGTAGCACCTACTCCTGACACGCCCGACGGCACTCCTTCGGGCTCTGTCGCCTAACACGGCTATATGAAACTGAAAGTCATGCTGATTAGCGGCTGATCGCCGCGAAGCAGAGATAAGCACAGCTTCAGGAGACTCATTCGGAGGCTGCCATGACTTTCGTCGGACTCGATCTGCATAAGCGCTACATCACGGCGTGCGCCCTTGACGCCGGCGGTGCAATACTCGGCGAAGTGCGCCGTATGCCCGTTTCACTCGAAGCGCTGGGCGACTTCCTCGCCAGCTTTCCAGCTCCGGTCACGATCGCGGTGGAAGCCACTCTTTACTGGCAGTGGTTACACGATCAGCTCGAGTCGGCGGAATACGCCGTACACGTGGCTGACGCTCGTCAGGTGAAGCTCATCTGGCAGGCGCGGTCGAAGACCGATCCGATCGATGCCCGAAAGCTCGCGGAATCGCCGCGATGCTGATAGCCCGCCGCTGTAAGCAGACCGATGTACGGTGCAACGGCCGCACCCTTAGGGTAGCCTGCGAGAATGTCGAGAATTGGCTTGGCCGCCAAACCCGGAACGGCTGTACTTCCTGTATGCTCCAGCACAATCGGGAGCCGAGCCGATGCGAAATCGTGCTGCAGCCGCTCAGCCTCCGCTGCAAAGAGGCTCGGCCAGGTGGAATCGTATGGCACTACTCGAACTGTTCCGCTCTCGAGTCCTAGTGACATGACTGCGTTCAGTACACATCGAGATCGTGTGCCGACACGACTCGTCCGCTGAAACGGGAGCGCACTTCGCTCAGAAGCTTCTCCTCCGTAGCACCAAAGAACAGCTGATGATTCAGAATCAACAGTCCGGGCCGCGCGCGGGTTGCAATGTCGCCGAGCTGTGTCGCCGACGTGTGCGCCTGCGCGTGATAGGCTTGACGCTCCGCCGGCAGGGTCGCGAATCCGCAATCTGAATACACTTCGTGAACCAGCACATCGCATCCTCGGCATTGCTCCGCGATGCTGGGACTGGCGCGCGTGTCGCCGCTGATCACGATTGTGCGATCCGGCGTCTCGATCCGGTAGCCGAATGCGTACTTCCAACCCGCATGCGGAACTGCGAACGCGCGGACCGTGATCCGCGAATCCTGAAATACAATACCCTCCGCGATCTCGTGAACCACTGCCCTCCAACCGTCGGGCGATGGCCCTCCGGACGCGGCCGCGCGTTCGGCGATATCCTCGGAGTTCGCATCGAGGATTCCGCTCACCAGATGGCTAGTGCCCGGTGGACCGTAGATGTCGAGTGGTGCACGTCTGCCTTGAATCCACGGGGTGAAGATCACATCCGCTAAGCCGAGGGTGTGATCGGAATGGAGGTGGGTGAGGAAGAGGCGATCGAAACGAGGTAACGGCTGGCCGGCCGCAGTGCGTGCCGCGAACGCACGCACCCCCTTTTTCCCAGCAGCCGCAGCTCGACGAACGACGCCCGCGCCGGCATCAAACAGATAAGCAACTGAGTCGACAACAATTGCGACTGCCGGGCCACTGCGTTCGGGATCGGGAATCGGCGTCCCGGTTCCGAGCATCACAATCTGCGTCCTTGGCCCCTGCGCGAGCGCGATCGCCGGCAGGAAGACCGCGGCGCTCAACAGCCACCGCGGGGATCGCATGGGATTTCCCGAGCGTCGCGCCGTCTCTCTTATTTGCCGAGGGCCGAGCGGATGCGGGCGAGATGATGCCAGCTATGCCTGACCGCGTGATCTTCGAGTACGAACTGCGCTGTAACGGGCGCGCCAAAGCTGAGTGAGAACGGTGCAGCAGTGTCGAGCTGTTCGTCGGTGAATGAGCGAACGGCCGTTGCCGCTTCCTTACTATTGCGACGGAGCAGGTCGATGGCGTCCACCTTCGAAACATTGGCGAAGTCGGATGCGTGCTTGGCGTTCATATCAGCGACAGCTTCCCAGGTCACATCGGTAATCGCTTTGCCGCTGGCGATTCCCTGAGCGAGCTGAATCTCGATTGGATAGACGCTCGCGACGTGGTGCACACAGACGCCTACCGGGCGGCCGTCGCGCACCGCGGCGTGCCATTCCTTATCCGAAAGTCCTTCGGCGAATTTTGCCAGCTCTGCTGCGCCCTTTTCGACGCGGGCAGCCAATGCTTCAGCGCGGTTGTTCACTTGCGTCTCCTCCTGCTGTAAAAATGAATGGGTTCCGATTCAAGCGATTGTTATCGGACTGAAAGTGCTCCGTCAAGTCGTCACGCCGGTGTGCGCCCGGAACCGCACGCAGACAGGACTTGGTAGCGAGATCCGCTGTCGCGTAGGTGTCAACCGGCCGCTCTAAGACGTATAGGCCGTTATTCACCAACGTGAAATACGCTGGACGCGCCAGATTGGCGAGACTTCGTCTCGAACCCTGGTTCATGCCTCCGGACCGGCTACGACCTTCGCCTCCGCACCGGGGTGTTGCTTTTTCGCGCAAAGTACTTTACGCTCATCATGTCCTGGCTCTTCGTGAAGCCTTGACTCCAAACCCTTTCTGGAGGCCGAATGAATTGGTCGACACTGATGAAGCAGCCGAGCGCCTTTCTTCCGGTGGCGATGTCATTCGTCGCCCTCGCCACGGTGATCATTCACGTTGCTTTGTTTGGCGCTGCCCGTGAGGCTGATGAGGGGACCGCCGCCCATATCTGGCAGCTGCTCATGGGTGGACAGCTCCCGATCGTGGCATTCTTTGCGATCAAGTGGCTGCCGCAGGCTCCAAGGCAGGCGCTGCCCATCCTTGCGCTGCAAGGCGGCGCCGGGCTCGCAGCACTTGCACCGGTTTTCTTTCTCCACCTTTAGGCGAACGCCGCATCCGGTGCTATTGCACTCCGTGTAGCCTGGGCTCTCTCGAGTCCGACCCTTACCCGGCTGGTACCAAAGGTAGATTTCGCGCATACCCCATCCCGAGCGATAACCGATGACTCGATTCTCCAACATCCTCGAGACGGTCGGCAACACCCCGGTCGTCAGGATCAACAAACTCGCTCCCGCTGGCTTCGACCTGTTCGTAAAGATCGAAGCCTTCAACCCTCTCGGCTCCGTGAAGGACCGGCTCGCGCTCGGCGTCATCGAGGACGCAGAGCGTTCCGGCGCACTCAAACCCGGTCAGACGGTGATCGAGGCGACGAGCGGCAACACGGGCATTGGGCTCGCGATGGTCTGCGCTGCGAACGGATACCCGCTCGTGGTGACGATGGCCGAGTCCTTCAGCGTCGAGCGACGGCGCTTGATGCGCTTCCTCGGCGCGAAGGTAATCCTCACGCCGGCGTCGGCCGGCGGCACCGGCATGGTACAGAAAGCGATCGAGCTCGCGGAGCAGCATGGGTGGTTCCTCACGCGCCAGTTCGAGAATGAGGCGAACGCCGATATGCACTCGCGCACGACTGCGCAGGAGATTCTCGCCGATTTTGCGGGACAGCGGCTTGATTACTGGGTCACGGGTTTCGGAACGGGCGGAACGCTCAAAGGCGTAGGGCGCGTGCTCGAGAAAGAGCGGCCGGAAACGAAAATCGTGCTCGCTGAGCCGGCCGACGCGGCGATGGTCACGAGCGGCACCACGCAGGAGCGGAATTCAGATGGCACGCCGGCGTCGAGGCATCCTGCGTGGAAGCCGCATCCCATTCAGGGCTGGAGCCCGGACTTCATTCCCAAGCTCACGGGTGACGCGGTCGCCGCGGGCTTCGTCCACCGCGTGATTACCGTCTCCGGCGCCGACGCCATGCGGTCGAGCCGCGAGCTCGCGCAACGCGAGGGAATCTTCGTCGGTACATCGGCGGGGGCGTCGTTCGCGGCGGCGCTCGAGGTGTGCAAGGATGCGCCCAAGGGGTCGGCGATTCTCTGCATGCTGCCCGATACCGGCGAGAGGTATCTCAGTACACCTCTGTTCGGCGACATTCTGCCGGACATGAACGACGAGGAGCGTGCCATTGCGCAATCGACACCGACGTTCGCGGATTCTGCGGTTGCCGGAGTGAGTCCGCCGCGCTGATCACTAGGCGGAGCTGAGAGGGATGTGCGCCGGCCCGCTGGCGCACATCCAACCTGGAAGTCACCGGCCCAAGGCCGCGCGGATGCAGGCGAGGTGGTGCCAGCTGTGCGTCAGCTTCGGCCTTCGTCTCCCCGGCGTGTTCCCGGCGTTGCTCTACTTTGCCGGGACCGATGGCAAATCAGAGTTCCAGATGTCGCGGATGATTTGCCACTTCCCGTTTCTTCGCGCATACACCGTGACATACTTGCCGGCGTCCACGTTCTTTCCTGACTTGTCCGTCACCGTGAACGTGTTCCATTCCCAGCCGAGATCACCTGAAACGCCGAACTCGCCATTGGTGCCCTGGGTGTCTGTATACCCAGCCGCGGCTGCACCCTGTATATCCTTCTGGTACGCGGCGCGAATAGCGGCCGGACCGCGTACCGCAGGTATCCCCGGCATGTTGAGTACCGCATCGTCCGCGTAGAGCGCTACGACACCGTCAACGTCATGCGCGTTGTAGGCTTTGAACCAGACGGGATTGATGGCGCGAATTGCCTGCTCATCGGCCGTGGCATCCGGTGCCGGTCCGGTCGCCGCTACAGACGCGGTATCAGATACGGGTGGCGCGCTCTTGGTGCAGCCAACCAGCGCTACAATACCCAGCGCCACGATCGATGCCTTCTTGAATCGAATCATGCTACCCACCTCCGAAAAAAAAAGGGTCAGCCGATGATTCAGCTTTTCGGCCGACAAATGCACCAGGGAACGAGAGAGGCTAATATAGCCGTAACCGCCCGGAGCGCATTGTCGACGTCAGCTCCTGATTGTTTTCGACGCCTCGTCCCAGGTCACCGTTCCCCTGCGGAAATAAGACTCGTTCGCCATGTGGCATGCGAGCGCGGCATTGTGCCCGAAGACCGCGTCCTCAACCACAGGTGTCCTGGTGCGCACGGCATCGAAGAAAGTCTTGAGATGTGGCCTGACATCGTCGTAGTCATTTCCGCGGAATGAAATAGTTTCCGCCATCGGCAGCTCGCTCAGCTTGCGATCGTTTTCCTCATGCCAGCGCCTGACGTATTCCTGGCGCATCGCTCCCGGAAAGCTGCCGGTATAGTAGCTCGGCGAAGTTTCCATTCCATTTTGAGGCGTGAAGGTCATCCCGAATTCGGTGACCTCCAGAATTCCCTTCGATCCCTGGAACCTGTACGTCTCGGGCATTTCTGTGCCGAGGTTCAGGCGCATGTAGGCGGGGAGGTCGCCGTAGTAGTAGACGACCGCGTGGACATCGGGCATGTTGCGGCCGTCCTTCCAGAGGCGGATTCCCCCGACGGCCGCAGCCTGTCTGGGTGGCTCGTTGATTCCCAGCATGAACATCATGCCGCTGATCAGGTGCACGAGCAGGTCACCCGCCACGCCGGTGCCGTATTCCTTCCAGCAACGCCAGCGTGCAAAAACGTTGGGGTCGAATGGTCGTTTGGGAGCTGTTCCCAGCCAGGTGTCCCAGTCCAGGTTCCGGGGAGAAAGATCGAATGGCGGCGGATACTGCCACGCGCCGGTGGGATCGTTTCGCCCGAACCAGCCTTCCACGAGCATCAGCTCACCAAGCACTCCATGCGAAATCATCTGCTTTGCCTTTGCGCAGATCTGGGAGCTGACGCGCTGCGATCCAATCTGTACGATGCGGCCGGTCCTCTTCGCCGCATCCACCATTGCTACGCCGTCGGCGGCGCTATGCGACATCGGCTTCTCGCAATAGATGTCTTTCCCCGCGCTCACCGCATCGACCACGATCTGCTTGTGCCAGTGATCGGGAACCGCCGCGACGATGCAGTCGATGCTCTTATCGTCGAGAAGTTCCTTGTAGCGTCGAGTGACCGGCAGGTCCGGTCTCACGATCTCCCTCGCCAGGGTGTGTCGTCCGTCGTAGAGGTCGCAGGCGGCGGCGCATTCGACGTCAGGGAGCTGAATGGATGTCGCCAGCAAGCCGCTGCCCTGCATGCCAACGCCGATCATGCCGAAGCGCAGGCGGTCACTCGGTGGCGTGACTCTTGGAGACATCACCTTTGATGCAACACCCGGGAAAACCGGGTTTCCTGCCAGCGATACACCGGCTGCAGCGGCGCTTAGACCGACAAAGTCACGGCGCGAAAGGTTTCTCTTCTTCACGGCGTCTCCCATTCATCGACGGTTTCACGATCAGAACCGGACAGGCGAGCTGTATTATGGTCAAATCCGGTCCAGGTGCGATAGAACGATCCGACTCGTAGCGTATATTCCTCGTCAAACATCCGTCACTGGGGAATAACGGTCTTGGCGTACAACTTCATTCTGGTGGACATCGAGTCCGGCGTGATGAAAATCACGCTCAACCGTCCCGACGTCCTCAACAGCTTCAATGCCGCGATGGCTCACGAGCTCCGGACGGCTCTCGACAGCGCCCGCGCCGGCAAATCCGTCCACGCTGTTCTCCTGACGGGCGCGGGGCGCGCATTCTGCGCCGGGCAGGATCTCTCCGAAGTGCCGGCATCCACTGCACGTGAAGCATTCGACATCGGTGCCACGGTTCGCGGAACCTACAACCCGCTGATCCGCACGATTCGCAAGCTCGAGCTGCCTGTCGTCTGCGCCGTCAACGGCGTCGCCGCCGGTGCCGGTGCCAACCTCGCGATCGCATGCGACATCGTCCTCGCCTCGGAGAACGCGTCCTTCATTCAGTCATTCGCGAAGGTCGGACTCGTGCCCGACAGCGGCGGCACTTTCTTCCTTCCGCGCCTCATCGGCATGGCGCGCGCGACGGCGGCGATGATGACCGGAGAAAAGATCACCGCGCAGCGTGCCTGGGAGATCGGAATGGTCTACCGCGTTTGCCCGGCCGACACGCTCCAGCAGGAAGCGATGACTCTCGCGACGGAGCTCGCGGCGATGCCGACTCGCGGGCTCGGTCTCACCAAGCGCGGACTGAACGCCTCGCTCAGCAACGATCTCGACGCCCAGCTCGACCTCGAGGCCAACCTTCAGCGAGAAGCGGGACGGACGCACGATTTCGTCGAGGGCGTCAACGCTTTCCTCGAGAAGCGAAAGCCCAACTTCACCGGCGAGTAGGTGACGTTGCTCGGCCGCGATTCAAAGGTTGGCGTTGTCGGCGCCGGCGCGATGGGCACGGGCATCGCATAGGTCGCCGCCGCTGCGGGCCATCGTGTGCTGCTGTACGACACGAGTCCGTCAGCGATCGATTGGGCAATCACGAGCATCGAGAAGAACCTGGCGCGCTCGGTAGAGAAGGGTCGCCTAACGGCAGGCCAGGCAACCGATATTCAGGATCGAATCACTCGCGCAGGTGCGGACACGGCCGACGTCACGAGGCTCGACGAGTTTCGTGGCTGCACGCTGGTGCTCGAGGCCGCGGTCGAGGAGCTCGATGTAAAGCGCGACATCTTCTCCCGGCTCGAGAAGGCGCTCGGTGACGATGCCGTCCTCGGAACCAACACTTCATCGCTCTCGGTCACCGCGATTGCCCGCAGCTGCAAGCATCCGGAGCGAGTGATCGGCGTCCACTTCTTCAACCCGCCGACGATTCTGCCGCTCGTAGAGATCGTGCCGGGCCTCGTCACTACCGACGGGGTTACTCAGGCGGTGTCCAGCCTGATTCGGAGCTGGGGTAAGACGACCGTCGTCGCGTCAGATACGCCCGGCTTCATCGTCAACCGCGTCGCGCGGCCGTTCTACGGCGAGGCGCTTCGCATCTACGAGGAAGGAATCGCCGATTTCGCAACGATCGACTGGGCGATGCGCGAGCTTGGCGGATTCAGGATGGGTCCGTTCGAGCTCATGGATTTCATCGGCATCGACATCAACTTCGCTGCAACGCGCGCCGTCTTCGAAGGCACCTACTTCGATCCGCGGTACAAGCCGTTCCTCACGCAGCAGCGGCTGTTCGAAGCGGGATTTCTCGGGAGAAAGAGCGGCCGCGGGTACTACGACTACTCTTCTGGAGCAGTAGCTCCCGAGCCGAAGCGCGATGATGCACTCGGTCGCCGGATACTGGATCGCATTCTGGCAATGCTGATCAACGAGGCCGCCGACGCGGTGCTCTTCAACATTGCGTCGGTCGAGGACGTAGACCTGGCAATGGTTGAAGGCGTCAACTATCCCAGGGGACTCCTTCAATGGGCCGATGCGCTCGGCGTCGCCACCGTTCTCTCGCGGCTCGAGGAGCTCCAGAAGGAATACGGCGAGGATCGGTATCGTCCCAGCGCGCTTCTCCGCCGCATGGCAGCGCATGGAAAGACCTTCTACGGTGGGTGAGAGTCTGACTGTCAGTGACACTGGCGCCTGACGCCGATGGAGCAGCCTTCTTCCCCACGTCGTAACGTGTAACTTTCCCGGTCGTGGTTCCGCGGCTCCATCGAACGGCGACCCAAGGAATGACCGGCACCCTCACTCCTCAGTCAGGCACTACCGTCGCGAGCGCGGTCAACCCGCGCCTCGACTGGAAGCGCATCGCCTATCTCCTTCTCGCGTAGCGCGGACTCGACGACACGGAAGAGAATCGCCTCATACCAGAGAAGAAGGTCGTCTACCAGTTCTCAGCCCGTGGCCACGATCTCGCCCAGATCATTCTCGGATCGATGATCGACGGAGAGCATGACGCCGCCGGC
>JAHFCS010000065.1 GCA_023249395.1 Gemmatimonadota bacterium | reverse complement strand
GCCGCCGCAAAGGCCGCTGGCGACGAGCTCACAGTCAAACAGCTCGCCGGACTGATGGGCAGCTCGCAGGCACCCCTTCGAAAGGACGTCGCCCAGGCGATAACCGACGCGTGGGTGGATTACCACCTCGTCGCGAAAGCCGGCGTCGAAAACGACACGCTCAACGATCCGAAGCTCATCGACAAGGCAATGTGGGCGGTGATCGCCAACGTGAAGGCCAGGAAGTGGTATGAGCTCGTGTCCAAGACATGGAAGACGCCCGACAGCACCGCGGCCGAAGGCGTCTACAACAGCGGACAGCTCCTTGCGGCAAGCCACATCCTCTTCATGACCCAGGGCATGGCAGAGCCGGCAAAGGCCGCGGCGAAGAAGAAGGCGGACGCTGTGCGCGCACAGGTGAATACGGGGAACTTCGCGGCCATGGCCGCGAAGAACAGCGAAGACCCGGGCTCCAAGAGCAGGGGCGGCTCCCTCGGAACTTTCCCGCGCGGCGCGATGGTTCCCCAATTCGAGCAGGCACTCATCGCTCTCAAGCCCGGTGAAATCTCACCGGTCATCGAGACCCAATACGGCTACCACATCATCCGTCGCCCGCTGTTCTCCGAGGTAAGGCAGGACATCATCCGCGGTAGCCAGACCATCGGCCTTCAGGCAGCCGAGAGTACGTACCTCGCGACACTCGAGCGTACCTCGGACCTCAAGATGAAGCCGGGAACCGCAGCGACTGTGCGGGCCGTCGTCGAAGATCCCAACGCCCATAAGTCAGACAAGACGGTGCTTGCCACGACCAGCATTGGCGACTTTACCGCAGCAAGCCTCGCGAAATGGATGACCACGATTCCGCCCCAGGCCGGGATCGCGCAGCGAGTGAAGACGGCGCCGGATTCGCTCCTGCCCGTTTTCGTCAAGAACTTCATCCGCAACGAGCTCGTCCTTCATGCCGCTGACAGCGTCAAGCTCGGCCCCGACTCGACCGAGATGAAGCAGATCCGGGCGTCGTTCACGAATGCGCTCGTCACCGCGTGGACAACGCTCGGCGTCGATCCGGCGACGCTCGCCAAGGCAGCAAAGTCGAAGGGCGACCGAGAGAAGCTGGCGCGCCAGAAAGTGGACGAGTATCTCAGGAATCTCATCAGCCAGAAAGCCCAGTACGTTGACGTGACGGAACCGGTGCAGTTCGCGATGCGGGAGAAGTTTGGCTCCGACATCAACAGTGACGGGCTTGCGCGCGCTCTCCTCGAAGCGGCGACCATCCGGCTCAAGTCGGATTCGACGAAGACCGCCGGGCAACCACCGTCCGTGGTCCCGGTGCCGAAGGCAGATACGGCCAGGCGTTGATTGGACCGGGGCCCGGGCTGGGGGGTATTTCACGGAATGCGTAAAGGACCTGCAGTTTCGCTTGTTCTTCTGACACTTGCGGCTTCCGCCCATGCGCAGGTGACCGCACCGGCGACTCGAGCGGCGGCGAATCCACCGGCCACCACCATTCCGGTGGACCGCGTGGTGGCGATCGTCGGCAACCAGCCAGTCCTCTGGAGCGACGTACTCGCATTCATCAACCAGCAGCGCGCCGCGGGGGTCGTGGTCCCACCCGATTCGGCGGGTCAGATGACATTCGCCAGGAGCGCGCTGGATCAGCTCATCGATGAGGAGATTCTCGTCCAGAAGGCGCACGAGATGAAAGTCGACGTCACCGAGGGCGAGGTGAACCGATCGGTGGACGACCAGATAAAGCGCATCCGCGATCAGTTCAAGACAGAAGACGAGTACAAGATCGAACTGAAGAACGCGGGGTTCGGAACACCCGAGGAATACCGTCGAACTTTGTACACTCAGTTCTACCGCCGCGCGCTTCAGCAGCGCGTCTTCCCCGATCTTCAGAAGACTGCGCACGCACGGAACGTCAGCGATGCCGAAGTGGAAGAGGCGTTTCAGAAGAACAAGGAGCTCCTGAAAACACAGCCGGCGACCGTCACCTTCCGCCAGATCGTCGTCGCGCCGAAGCCCACCGCCGAGCAGAAGAAGCGCGCGCTGGCGAAGGCCGACTCCATTCGTGCCGAGATTCGGAAGGGCGGAGATTTCGAGCAGATTGCGAAGCGCGAATCGATGGATCCCGGATCAAAGGCAACCGGTGGCGACCTTGGCTGGAATCGTCGCGGGGCGATGGTTCCCGAATTCGAACGGGTGATGTTCGCGCTCAATCCGGGGCAGGTGAGCCCGGTGGTGGAGACTCCCTTCGGTTACCACATCATTCGCGTTGACCGGGTGCAGGCTGCCGAGGTGCACGCTCACCACATCCTCATCTCGCCCGAGATCGATTCTGCCGACCTCGCTGCTGCGCGGCTCGAGGCTGATTCAGTCGCCAAGGTATGGCGCGCGGGGGCATCGTTCGATTCGCTCGTTGCCAGGCATCACGATCCCGCGGAAGAGAAGGGAATCCTTCAGCCTTTCGTAAGGGATTCGCTTCCTGCTTCCTATACCTCGGCCCTCATCGGCAAGAAGGCAGGAGATGTGACCGACCCATTCGAGCTTGCGGCTCCGCGCGGCGCGCCCAAGTTCGCCGTCGTTCAGCTCGTCACCGTGAACGAAGCCGGTCAGTACGTCGAAAGCGAAGTGCGGGATCGAATCCGGCAGCAGCTCATCGCCGAGCGAGCCACACGCCAGCTCCTCGACGACCTCCGGAAGCGAACGTACGTGGCGATTCGGTTGTAGCGCGTGAGCTCTCGGCTAGCCGTTACTGCGGGTGATCCGCGCGGCATCGGACCGGAGATAATCACCAAGGCGCTCGCCGATCCACGGATTGGCGGGCGTTCTGATTTGGTGGTGGTGGGCGCTGAGGGATGTGGTGTCGAGGTGGACGAGTCGATAGGGGAATGGAGCGAAGACGCCAGCGCGGAGATGGCGGGTCGTCTGAGCGGCCGCGCGATCGAGCGCGCCGTGGAACTTGCAATGGAAGGCTCGGTGCGGGGACTTGTCACGGCCCCGATCGACAAGGCGGCGCTCCTGGCCGGCGGATATGACTTTCCCGGTCACACCGAGATGCTCGCCGAGCTCACCGGCTCGAGCGTCGCGATGATGCTCGCAGCCACACATCCGTCAACCGAGGGAGGAAATCCACTCCGCGTCGTCCTGGCGACGACTCACATCGCACTCCGAGATGTCCCGGCGTCACTCACGAGTGAGAAGATCGTCTCCGTCGCTGCGATCACGCGCGAATACCTCACCCGCTGGTTCGGCATCGGCGAGCCGCGGATCGCTCTCTGCGCGCTCAATCCCCACGCTGGCGACAGCGGTCGCTTCGGAACGGAGGACGAGACTCTCATGGCGCCCGCTGCCCGGCGCGCGAACATCGCCGGTCCTTTCCCAGCCGATACCGTTTTTGTCCGCGCAATGCGAGGGGAGTTCGACGCAGTGATCGCGCCTTACCACGACGTCGGAATGACGGCCATCAAGGTCGCCGCATTCGGAAGCGCGGTGAACGTCACTCTTGGCCTGCCATTCCCACGTACTTCACCCGATCACGGCACGGCACTCGACATCGCCGGCTGCGGCATCGCCGATCCGTCGAGTTTTATCGAGGCGCTGCTTCTGTGCCGGCAGATTGTGGCTCGCGATCCGTCGCCCGGCGATCGCCGGCCGAGTGCAGGTCCACCGCCAGCGAATCGATCTTCCGGCCATCCATCTCGCGCACGGTAAAGATCGCGCCGCCCGCGATCACCCGGTCGCCCGGCTGCGGCAGTCTTCCCAGCACACCGAACACGTAGCCGCCAATCGTCGTCGCGTCGTCTTCGGGTACGTCGAGGCCGAATCGTTCGTTCAACTCGCCGATGTTCGTGCCGCCCGGCACCAGCGTCTCGCCGGCCCGTGTCTGCACGGGAAGGTCGCTGTCCTCGGACGTGTCGTATTCGTCGAGAATCTCGCCCACGATCTCCTCGAGGAGATCCTCCATCGTGATCACGCCCGCGGTTCCCCCGTATTCATCGAGGACGATCGCCATGTGGATCTTGAGCCGCTTGAAGTCCGCCAGGACGTCTTCGACTTCCTTCGAGCCGGGGATCACGTGAACCGGGCGCATCATCGCTCGTAACGAGAACTCCGCTGGCTGCCCGTTCTGTCCTGGCGTCAGGTCGGCTCCTCCAGCAGCGGCGGGAATCAGGACCTTCAGCAGGTCCTTGGCAAGCACCATTCCGATGATGTCGTCGATCGTCTCGTTGTAAACGGGATAGCGCGACACGCCGCTTTCCTCGACGATTTTGAGAACCTCCTGAAGCGTCGCATCGACAGGGAAGGCGATGATCTCCGTGCGCGGAGTCATCACTTCCCTCGCGTTCTTCTCGGAGAACTCGAACACCGCGCCGAGCATCTTCGCGTCGCTGCGCTGGAGTGAGCCGCTCTCCTGCGCCTGCTCGACGAGGAGTCGAAGCTCTTCGGGTGAATGCACGGTCTCGTGCATCGTGGCAGTGGATTGGCCGAACGTCTTGAGAATCCTGTTCGCCGAATGATTCAGGACCCAGATGAACGGACTCATCACCCAGCCGAAGAGCAGAAGCGGCGGCGCGAGGAACTTGGCGAGCTGCTCTGGATGGTTCAGGGCTGCCGCCTTCGGAGTGAGCTCGCCGAGCACGACGTGCAGGTACGTCAGGACCGTGTAGGCTATGACACCGGCGAGCGTGATGCTGAGCGACACCTCGACAGCGAATGGCAGATTAGTGAAAAGTCCCTCGAAGATTTCCGCGAGTGTTTTTTCGGCGATCCATCCAAGACCGAGACTGGCCAGCGTCACACCCAACTGGCTCGCAGAGAGAACACGGGAGATATTAGAGCTTGCCCTCAGCGCCATCCGCGCGAGGCGGTCACCGGTCCGCACCATCGCTTCGAGACGGGTCCGGCGCGAGCGCACGAGTGAGAACTCGGCGGCAACAAAAAACCCGTTCATGAGCACGAGCGCGAGGATGGCCGACAGCCGGAGAATCATCCCTGCAAAATATCACAATCCGCTTGGCGGTGGGCCTCCGCCGACGGGGCCTGGAGACGCGCATCTCCATATGCCACATGGAGATGACGGCTCGCATGACCATCCTTCCGGCGCCCACTCTCACCTGCACACCGCATCGACGCGAAGCCTCCGGATAGCGCTTTCCCTCACCGCTGTCCTCCTCGTCGTGGAGCTGGTGGGCGGAGTGATGTCCAACTCGCTGGCTCTTCTCGCCGACGCCGGGCACATGTTCACGGATGTCGGGGCGCTCGCGCTGTCACTCTTCGTGGCGTGGTTCACGATGCAGCCGGTAACTCCCCGAAAGAGCTACGGATTCCTGCGTTGGGAGATCCTCGCCGCCTTTCTGAACGGCGCGACCTTGCTGCTCATCTCGGCCTGGATTCTTTTCGAAGCGGTCCTGAGACTGCGGCACCCCGAGCCGGTCGAGGGCGGGCTGATGCTTGTCGTAGCGATCGCGGGTCTCGTCGTGAATCTCATCGCGGCGAGAGTGCTGCACCCCACGTCGCGCGCCAACATGAATGTTCGCGGCGCATACCTGCATGTCCTTGGCGATCTCCTCGCATCGGTCGGCACCGTCGTCGCGGCGATTCTGATCCGCTACACCGGCTGGCTGATCACCGACCCACTGGTCTCGTTCCTGACGACAGCGCTGATAATCCGAGGATCGTGGCAGCTTGTGCGCGAATCGGTGGACATCCTCCTCGAGTCCACGCCGCCCCACATCTATCTCGACGTAGTGCGCACGCAGTTGGAAGCGATTCCGGGAATCGAGTCGGTGCACGACCTGCATGTGTGGTCGGTGACTCCGCGAATGGTGGCGATGAGTGCGCACGCAATCGTACGCGATTCCGACGCCCATCAGCATGCGCTCGAGCATGTGCACGATGCGATGCGTCTATTCGGGATTCAGCACGTCACCGTGCAGCTGGAGCTAAAGGAGATGTACGAGCGGGAGGAGCACCTCCACATGTGATGTGCGGCGATTTCAATCGTCGTAGAGGCGATGCCCAGAATAGATGCGCTTCTCACAGCGATGGTCTCGAACCGCGCTGATTCCGTCCGACTGACGGAGGGCGACGTCGCCCATTTGATGATCGGTGGAACTCCACAGCCTCTCACGCGCCAGCCGCTCCCACCGGGACAGCTCGTCGCGCTGCTGCGGGAGATTGCGCCGCCCGACGTCGCGAACCAGCTCGACGCCGGCGGACCACTCGATTTCATCTACGCGAACGACGGCGGAAGGTTCATCACCAGGCTGCGCACTGATGGTGGGAAGATGCGGGCAACGGTGAGTGTCGCGCCCGCCGCCGGCAATGGGCACGTGGCTGCCTTGTCGAACGGCAACGGACCTGTCCCGACACCATCGCCTGTCGTCGCGCCGCCGGTGAGTCCACCGCCCAAAGTTTTCGGGGAGGCGCCAACCGTCGTCGCCGTCGAATCGGACCTGGCCACCGTTGCCGCGACAGGCGAGCTCGAAAGCCTGCTGCGGGCGCTAGTGGATCAGGCCGCGTCGGACCTGCACCTGCGCGTCGGCGAGCCGCCGATTCTCCGCATACACGGTGAGCTCAAGCGTATGACGGAGATGGAGCCCCTCACCGGTGCCAAGCTCGAGGCGATGCTTGTCGCAGTCATGCCGGCGCGAAACCTCGCCGAGTACAGGGAGCTGAACGACACGGATTTCGCGTTCGAGATAGAGGACGTCGCGCGATTCCGCGCCAACGCGTTCCGCGATCATCACGGCGCGGCAGGGGTGTTCCGTGTGATTCCTGCCAAGGTCGCGACCGTCGAAGCGCTCGGCATCACCCCCGAAGTCCAGAACCTGTGCTTCCTCACGAAGGGTCTCGTCCTCGTCACCGGGCCGACGGGCTCGGGAAAGTCCACCACTCTGGGCGCTCTCGTGGATCTCATCAACCGGTCACGCGAGGACCACGTCGTGACCATCGAGGACCCGATCGAGTTCGTTCACAAGAACAAGCGCTGCGTCATCACCCAGCGCCAGGTGGGCGTGCACACGGCTTCGTTCAAGAGCGCGCTGCGGGCCGCACTGCGCGAGGATCCGGACATCGTGCTCGTTGGCGAGCTCCGCGATCTCGAAACCGCGTCGATCGCGCTTGAAACGGCAGAGACCGGACATCTCGTGTTCGGAACGCTGCATACCACGACTGCGGTCGGAACGATCGATCGGCTGATCGATCAGTTTCCACCCGACCGGCAGGCCCAGATCAGGGTGATGCTCGCCGACAGTTTGCGCGGCGTCGTCTCCCAGTGTCTGTGCAGGAAGATCGGCGGCGGGCGTGTCGCGGCGCGGGAGATTCTGCTCACGAATCCCGCGGTGGCGAATCTCATCCGCGAGGGAAAGGCATTTCAGCTGCAATCTGTGATGCAGACGTCGCGGAGGCTCGGCATGGTCCTGCTCGGCGATGTCCTCCTGGAACTCGTGGAGAACGGCACCGTCGAGCCGAAGGAGGCCTACATGAAAGCGAACGACAAACCTGCCTTCCTGAACGCTCTCAAGAATCGCGGACACGACACGTCGTTTCTGATGTCGTAGGCGGTCATCGGCCTACAAAACGCCATTCCGCGCGGGTAACTTTCAATGCTATGCAAAACCCGCAGGAAATCCGAAACATCGCCATCATCGCGCACGTCGATCACGGCAAGACGACACTGGTTGACAAGATGCTCCGCCAGGCTGGCGCGTTCAGAGAAAATCAGGTTGTAATGGACCGGGTGATGGACTCCAACCCACTCGAGCGCGAGCGCGGCATCACCATTCTCGCGAAGAATACATCCGTGCGGTGGAAGGGCACCAAGATCAACATCGTAGACACCCCTGGCCACTCCGATTTCGGTGGGGAGGTGGAGCGCACGCTTCGAATGGTCAACGGCGTGCTGCTGGTTGTGGACGCGTTCGACGGACCGATGCCGCAGACACGGTTCGTCCTCCGCAAGGCGCTGGAGCTCGGGCGCACTCCTATAGTAGTGATCAACAAGATCGACCGGCCCGGCGCCGATCCGATGCGCGTCCACGACGAGGTGCTCGATCTTTTTATCGAGCTCGAAGCCGACGAGGCCCAGCTCGACGCGCCGGTGGTCTACGCGTCGGCGCGTGACGGCGTGGCGACGATGGACCTGGACGAGCCGCTCGTGGATCTCACGCCGCTGTTCGATGCCATCATCAGACACGTTCCTCCTCCGCCGAC
This sequence comes from Gemmatimonadota bacterium, assembly GCA_023249395.1. Lineage (GTDB taxonomy): Bacteria > Gemmatimonadota > Gemmatimonadetes > Gemmatimonadales > Gemmatimonadaceae > UBA4720. The sequence continues at coordinate 488 of JAHFCS010000065.1, read as the reverse complement.
CGACTCCACCTCGCCCTTTCAGATGCTCATCTCGACGATCGACCACTCGCCCTACCTCGGCAGGCTCGGCATCGGCCGGATCGAGAGAGGGCAGGTGCGGGTCGGAGACCTCGTGGCGCTCCTGCCCCTCGATTTAGACGCAAAGATGGAGCAGGCCCGCGTGACGAAGCTTTTCGGTTACGAAGGGTTGGATCGGGTGGAGCTGGAGCAGGCCGCTGCGGGCGAGATTGTAGCGCTGGCCGGATTGGAGGGAGTCGAGATCGGACTCACTGTCGCCGACATCGAGTATCCCGAAAGGCTTGCCGGAATCTCCGTGGAGGAGCCGACCATATCGGTCGATTTTCTGGTGAACAATTCGCCCTTCGCGGGACGAGAGGGGAAGTTCGTCACGTCGCGGCAGATCAGGGAGCGGCTGTACCGCGAGCTGGAGCGGAACGTGGCGCTCAGGGTCGAGGACACCGAGGCTACCGACACGTGGACGGTTTCGG
>JAHFCS010000064.1 GCA_023249395.1 Gemmatimonadota bacterium | reverse complement strand
TAAGACGACCGAGCGGGATTGGCGCGTCCATCGATCTATTCCGCTTTTCCATCGAATCGGTCGCGAGGTCGAACAACTCCCGGCCGTGGGCGCCGGTGGTGATCAGCCGCCAGTCGCCAGCGAGGGCAGACTTCAGGTCGCCGCGACTCACAGGGAACGCGGGTGGCAGCCCCCTCGCTCGGCGCACTTCCATGAACAGGGTGTCGGAGGTGGCGGCTTGATTCCAAAAGCGCGCCAGCGATCGACCCGGAAGCGACGGCGGCGCGCCGGCAAGATCGAGGATCGTGGACGCAAGGTCGCGGAGCGAAACCCACTGTGAAATACGGGCTCCTGGCGGGACGCCGCGCGGGGCGACGATGATCAGGGGAACCAGGACAGAGGGTAGGTACAGGCTGTGGCCATGCCCCGACAGCCCGTGCTCGCCAAATTCTTCACCGTGGTCGGCTGTCACGATGACGATTGTGTTGCGCAGCGTGCCCGATTTTTCGAGGTTGGTCAGCAGCCGTCCGAGCTCAGCGTCGATCGAGGCGATCGCCCCGTCGTACATCGCCTCCTCGTTCCGTTGAGTGGCCGGGCTTGGTTCGCGCTCGGGGTCCTGAAAGGGATCGCGTTCATCCCATCGCAGGCGGCGTCCGGTGAACAGCGTGTCATTCGGAGGAGGCGGCATGTACGGGTGATGCGCGTCGTAGAAGTTGGCAAAGATGAAAAAGGGACGGTCGTGATGGCGGCTCACCCAAGACTCGATATCCTGCCGCAGGAGAGATGCAGTCTTTCGACCCACCACCCCCTGCCAGTGCAGCAGTCCTCGAAGCCGGTCATGGGATGTGATGAAATGTCCCAGCGCCGAGGCGAACGTGATTGAGCCGATCGTAAGGCGGTAGTCTTCGTAATGAACGAAGCCGCGGTCGAGTCCCGATTCAGCGCTCGCGAAGTAGATGTTCCCGATGAACCCCGCGGTGCGGTATCCGCGGGCGGCGAAGATTTCCGCGAGCGTGGGGTCGCGCGAATCCAGCGGGCTCAGCCAGTCTGTGCTCAGCTCGGCCGCCCAACGTCCGGTGAAAATGCTTCCGTGCGATGGAAGCGTCCACGAGGACGGAGACACGGCGTGGTCAAATACAACGCCACGGCTGGCGAAGCGGATCAGCTCCGGCGTCGTCGGTCTGGCGTACCCGTAGAGACCGAGGTTCGCCGCACGGACCGTATCCAGTATGAGAAGCAGCACGTTCGGAGTGCCGGTGTCGCCTGGCGGAAGGGAAGCTTCACGCCGCGATTCCCAAACGCGGAGCAGTCCCAACGTCGCCACGCCCAGTAGAAGCACCGTCGCTGCGAGCGCCCATGTTGCGCGGCCCATCCAGCGCGCAAAGCGGGCGGGATTGGAGCGCCAAATGCGGACTGCCGTAGCCGCAATGCCGACCGCCAATATCACGCGCGCGAGCCAGTGAATGTGTGTAGCTTGAAGGAGGACATCGAAAGCAGCCAGATAGGCCAGGACACCGAGGGCTGCTGTCCGCACGAATGCGCGTCGCCGGCCTCGATCGAATGCGGCAAACGGGACGGCAGCTACCAGCAGCAGGATCACAAGCGAGACAGACGTGGCCCAAACCGCGTGCGCGCCGCGGTAAACCGGAAAGCGATGGAGCATGAATTTCGCGATTCCGATCAGGGCAATTTCGACCAATCCGGCGGCGAGCCCGAACGAAATGGCAACGAGAAGAGGATTCGGCAGTGGATCTACCGGCGTGGACCGTTTTGACCCCAAAACCATTGGCGACTACCTCGTCAGACTTGCTGACATTCCACGAACTGAATTGGAAGTGGCGGACCAATCGTACCGCCGCCGTCGGGCAATCTAAGGTGAAGTTCGTTGCGATGCTGTTGATCATTGCTTGCGCGTGCAGTGCTGGCGATTCATCTACTGCGCCGCTTCCTCCTCCAGGCTGGTCTCCTTTTGCGGTGGTGTCTCTTGACACCCTAACGCGATTTCAGACAATGGCCGGCTGGGAAGCGGTCGCCCAGGCGGGACAACGAGATCCGGGCTTCGATGGATGGCGCAACTCGCTCCTGGACCAGGCAGTGAACGATCTCGGCATCAACAGATTGGGTCTCGCGGTTCGGAGCGGCTCCGAGAATTCCTCGGATTACTATGCCGGTGTCCCAACGACGGAGACCGTCGAATCGCGCTGTCAGAGCTACTTGACGGTCAACGACAACAGCGATCCGCGGATCATCGCTTCCGGTGGCTTTCACTTCTCCGAGATTGACACGACTGTGGTGAAAGTAGTCCTGCCGATGAAGCAGCGACTTGAATCGCGCGGAGAGCATCTGTTCGTCAACCTCACCTACGTGTCCTTCCTGCGTCAGTGTTCCACGATCCCTCCGTACGTTCATCGGGAACCATCAGAGTATGCCGAGTTCATGCTGGCGGTCTTCCTGCACCTGCGCGACACGTACGGACTTGTTCCTGATGCGGTGGAGGTAATCCTCGAGCCGGACGCCTGGGACACCTGGACGGGGACAATGATCGGCCGGGCGATCGTGGCCACCGCGGCACGCCTGTCGTCCGCTGGCTTTCATCCGACATTCGTCGCTCCGTCAACCGCCGATCTCGGCCGCGGCCTGCAGTACATTGACGACATGTACAATGTCCCCGGTGTGCAGCCGCTTGTCGGCGAGCTTGCCTACCATCGTTACGGCGTGACTTCAGACGACGGGCTTGCGGGTCTTGCTCAGCGCGCCGCCGTTCACGGAGCAAGAACCTCGATGCTGGAACACATCGGAAGCGGCGTGGACGATTTGTACACCGATCTTACTATCGGGCAGGTCTCGGCCTGGCAGCAGTTTGCGCTTGCCACTCCGGGGGAAGGAGACGCGGGCGGCCGCTACTATGCGATCATCAACGGCCAGGCTGTCCTGGCGAGCAGGACGCGATATCTCCGACAGTACTTTCGCTACGTCCGCATGGGCGCGCGCAGAGTAGCCGCCCGCAGCGACAGTCCCGAGTTGCGGCCTGTCGGCTTTCAAAACGCCGATGGCCAGATCGCCGTTGTGATGCACGCGGACCGCGCCGGCGCAATCGAGCTCCGAGGGCTCCGGCCGGGCCGATACGGAATGAGCATCACGACTCTCACTGCCACCGGAGCCGAGCTCAGTCCTGTTGTTGCCGGCAGTGACGGCGTGCTCAGGTTGACCGCTCCGGCGGTCGGCGTGCTGACCGTCTATCATCAGTAACGCACGACGCGGAGAAAGGTATTAATCGCGGTCTTCCTCTCAAGGTCATCGTCACTGGCGGAGCGGGTTTCATTGGGTCTCACGTCGTTGACAGTCTTCTCTCGCGCGGCGCGGAAGTCGTCGCGATCGATTCGTTTGACCCGTTCTACGATCCGCGCATCAAGCGAAGAAACGTAGCCCAGGCAAGTCGAAACCCTGCATTTCGCATGATCGAGGGAGACATCAGGGACGTCGCTCTTGCCGACGCGGCGCTCGGCGATGGCAGGTATGACGCAATGATTCATCTCGCTGCGGCGGCAGGGGTGCGCCCATCGATTGCCGATCCGATGCATTATGTGCGAATGAACGTCGAAGGTACGGCAGGCGCTCTTGAGCTGGCGGAGCGGAAGAAGATCGACCGTTTTGTCTTTGGCTCTTCGTCATCGGTGTACGGCGATAGCGCGCCCGTTCCGTTCGTCGAGACCGATCCCGCGGCGTCGCCCATTTCGCCTTACGCAGCGACCAAACGGGCTGGCGAGCTGCTCTGCCACGCGGCAAGCCAGATCTCGGGTCTGTCGGTGATTTGTCTGAGGTTGTTCACCGTTTATGGCCCGCGACAGCGGCCTGACCTGGCGATCCACAAGTTCGTTTCCCTGATCGAGCAAGACCAGCCTCTCACTCTTTACGGTGACGGAAGCACGCTCAGAGATTACACGCACGTGACCGATATCGTGGATGGTATTCTGGCAGATCTCGAATACGTCTCTACCAGAAATGTGTTCGAGGTGGTGAATCTGGGAGGCGGCCAGCCGATAAGCCTCAAGGATCTGGTCGGACTTCTTGAGAAACATCTCGGGAAGAAGGCATCGACCGAATGGCTGCCACCGCACTCGGGAGACGTTAAGCGGACTTTCGCTTCGATAGAGAAAGCACGGAGCCTCCTCCGCTTCGAACCACGGGTCGGGCTCGATGAGGGCCTGGCGGGTTTCGTTAAATGGTATCGTGCGAATCCGCCTGAATCATCTCCTGCATGAGCCGTTCATCAGGACAGGAAGGATTACCGCGCCTCGGCCCGGTGCTTAACGCCAACCAGAAGCAAACGCGCGCGGACGATTCTTCGACAATAAGTCATCGCCCGGCGGATATCATCTTGCTGGGCCTTTTTTTTGGCATCGCAGCAGGCGCCGCCGAAGTCGCATTCCGGCTGTTCGCCTACTCGGTGCTGAACCGTTCCTTCCTCAAGCAAGGCTGGAACATCGTCTGGGCCGTGCCGCTGGCCCATCTGCTCCTGTTCGGCATGCTTGGGTTGCTCCTCGCCCTGATGTGGATCCGGTGGCGCGGAGACAGGTTGCTTTACATCGCCCTGGTTGGATTCGTCGCGATCGGTGTCTTCGCCGTACTCCTCAACTACCAGAGGTTTCACTTGATCGCCAGGGCACTACTGAGCCTCGGCATCGCCATTCAGGCAGGTGGCTTTCTGGCACGACATCCAAACGGATTTCGGCGACTCGTTCGCATGGTGACTCTCCCGGCGATCGGCCTGGTAGTCATTACGGCATCTGCCTTTCGCGCGAAGGACGCGGTGTCGGAGCGACGCGCAAATGCCAATCTGGGGAGCGCCAGGGCGAGCGCTCCGAACGTGGTCCTCATCGTCATGGACGTCGTGCGCGCAGCGGACGTGAGCCTCTACGGATACGAGCGGCAAACGACCCCGAATCTGGAGCGATTCGCACAACAATCCGTGGTGTTCGACAATGCGATCTCGACGTCGCCGTGGACGCTTCCATCACACGCCAGCATGTTCACCGGTCATTATCCGCACGAGCTGTCTGCGGACTGGAACGAGCCTCTCGACGACGCTTTCCCGACTTTGGCCGAGAGGATGCGCGATCACGGCTACGTGACCGGGGGGTTTGTCGGCAACTACTTCTACGGAATGCCGGAGTACGGGCTGAACAGGGGATTTATCCACTACGAGTCGCGGAGAGTGAATCTCGCGACGGTGATGAATGCCTCGGCGTTTGGATCGCGCCTGGTGCGCGTGTTCAACCAGTTTGCGAACCGCTATCGCCGGCCGGAAATGAGGCGTGCGGAAACGATCAACCATAGAGTGCTGGATTGGCTCCCACGAAGGAGTACCAGACCATTTTTTATATTCGTGAACTACATCGATGCGCATCTCCCGTATGATCCGCCGCCACCATACGATCTGAAATTCACGCTCACCGAACCGCCTGCACGCGGTCACCGCCGCGGGCAGCGGGCAACAGAATCAGAGGTGCGAGGACTTCGTGACGCTTATGACGGGGCTATTGCATATGAGGACGAGCAACTCGCCGCACTGCTTCGGGGGCTGAAGAGGCGCGGCCAGCTGGCGAATACTGTGGTAATCATTACCTCCGATCATGGTGAAGAGTTTGGCGAGCACGGGTGGGTTACTCACGGAAACGGACTATATCTCCCAGCGGTACATGTCCCGCTCCTCGTGTCCTATCCGGGACGAATTCCCGGCGGGATTCGAGTAACCGACCGGATTACGCTCCGCGATCTGCCGGCTACCGTAGTCGATCTGGCAGGTCTGGGTGCCGAGGAAACTTTTCCCGGTCGATCGCTGTCGGTCCACTGGGACTCGACGCGGACGACCGCGTACGGCGCTCGCTCTCCGTTACTGTTGGAGGTCAATCCCTATCAGGGCGAGCCAGTCTGGTACGCAGGTGCGAAAGGGAAAATGCACTCGATCATCTCCGGCAAATACCACTATATCGTCAATGGCGACGAGCGCGAGGAGCTTTACGATATCGTATCGGATCCGTGGGAGAAAACGGACCTCAGCGGCCTTCCGGACAACAGGCGTGCCCTGATGGATCTTCGGGCCGCGCTGAGCGCCGCGATGAATGAGTCGTCGCGGACGCGCGCCACCAGTGCGAATGAATTTCGTTAGCTTCCACCGTAGCGCGATCACTACGGATTGTCGGGAACCATGAGCAAATCACGAGGGAATCAAGCATGTACATAGGCCCCGACACGGTGGTGCCGTTTGCGTCCGCGCTTGCAGCGATAGCAGGATTCGCCCTGATGTTCTGGCGTCGTCTGGTGGGGGCCGTCCGTCTCGCCGCGTCCGCCGTGAAAAGAAGATTCTCGAACACCGATCCGGAGCGGTGATTCCTCTCTTCGGCACTAACGACAAGAACTGATTCTACCGTGGCGACGCTCGTGAAGAAGGTGATCGTCATCGGACTCGACGGGCTCGAGCCGAAGATTGTCGAGCCGATGCTCGATCGCGGGGAGCTGCCGAACCTTGCGAAACTCCGCGCGCAGGGCGGCTACTCTCGGGTGGGAACGACATTTCCGGCGCAGACGCCAGTTGCGTGGTCAACGTTCGCGACCGGAACGAATCCGGGCGGCCACGGAATCTTCGATTTCATCCGGCGCGATCCGCAGACCTATCTCCCCGACCTGGCGCTCAACCGCTATGAGCAGACGAGCGCGTTTCTTCCGCCCAAGGCGGTGAATCTGCGTCGCGGTATCACCGTGTGGAATCTGCTCAACGCCGCCGGCATTCCGGCGGTTGTGCTTCGCTGCCCATGCACCTACCCGCCCGACAGTGTGAAGGGCCGGATGCTTTCGGGCATGGGTGTACCGGATCTACGTGGCGGCCTCGGCACATCGACGTTCTATACTTCCGCCCCCGGAGCGACGGCAGGGGAGAGTGAAAACGTCGTCGAGGTGGTCGCTGGGGCAGGCGGGACGATTCGAACGCATATCATCGGACCGCGGAATCCGAAAGGCTCCGGGACAACGGCCAGCCTGACCGCTGAAATCAGTCTCGAAATCGACGCGACAAGGCGCCAGGTCATCGTTCATTCCAGCGGCCAGCCGAAGGCTCTCGAGGTACGAGAAGGCGAGTGGAGCGACTGGCTCAGGATCAAGTTCAAGATCGGAATGCTGCAGTCGGTGAGCGGAATGCTGCGGTTCCATCTCGTGCGTCTCGAACCCGTGCTCGAGCTTTATGCTTCACCGCTCAATTTCGATCCCGTGACACCGATGTTCCCCATCAGCTCGCCCTGGGAATACTCGACGGAGCTATCGCGCAAGGTCGGAACCTTCTACACGACGGGAATGGTGGAGGATCACACCGGTCTGTCGAACGGCCGGTTCGGCGAGGCAGCCTTTCTGGATCAATGCCACCAGGTGGTGCGCGAGCGCGAAGCGATGATGCTGTACGAGCTGGATCGTCTGGAGGAGGGATTGTTCTTCTGCCTCTTCGACACGCCAGATCGCATCCAGCATATGTTCTGGCGTTTTCGCGAGCCGGGCCATCCGGCAAACGCTGCGAACGAAACCACGGACACCGCGCACTCGGCTGCGGATTGGGAAGGAATGTCGCGCGTGATCGAAGATCACTACCGCCGCTGCGACGAGATCGTCGGGAAGGTGATGGCGGCCGCCGACGACCGAACGCTGCTCGTCGTCCTCAGTGACCATGGCTTCAACGGCTTCCAGCGTGGGGTTCATCTTAACAGCTGGCTGCACGAGAATGGGCTGCTCAAGCTGTGCGACGGGGTATCGCCCGGCGAGGAAGCCGGCGACTTTCTGCGCAAGGTAGACTGGTCGGGGACGAGCGCCTATGCGCTGGGCCTCGGCAGCATATATCTCAACCTTCGAGGGCGTGAGCGCGACGGCATTGTCGCGGCGGAAGACGCGGCACATGTGGAGGCGACCATCAAACAAGGGTTGGCGGGTCTGATCGACGCCGGTCGTGGCGGCGTTGCCATCCGCGGCGTTGTCGCGCGCGACGAAGTTTACTCGGGGGCTTATGCAGCCGAGTCGCCGGATCTCGTTGTCAGCTTCGCGGAGGGTTACAGGGTATCGTGGGCGACCGCGCTCGGCGGTGTACCGCGTGGTCTTTGCGAGGACAACGTGAAGAAGTGGAGCGGTGATCACATCATCGATCCAGCACTTATACCTGGAATACTGTTCATGAATCGCCCATTCAGCGGCGCCGGCGCGCGGCTGCTCGATCTCGCGCCGACGATTCTCGCTGCTCTCGGAGTCCAAAAAGGTCCGGCGATGGAAGGGGAGTCGCTGCTCGCATGAAGCTTCTCGTGATCGGGCTCGACTGCGCCGCACCCGAGCTTCTGTTCGGCTATGAGCGTCTGGTGAACATCCGCCGTCTCATGGCCGGCGGCTGTCATGGCAGACTCGAGAGCGTGATTCCGCCGATCACGATTCCCGCGTGGCAGTGCATGGTGACGAGCCAGGACCCGGGCTCGCTTGGAGTTTACGGTTTTCGCAACCGGGCCGATCACTCGTACGCCAGGCTGGATATCGTCAACTCGAAGTCGTTCAAGGCGATGACGATCTGGGACCATCTCGCACTCGAGGGTCGGAAGGCGGTGCTCATCGGCGTGCCGCCGTCGTTTCCGCCGCGCAAGGTGAATGGCATCTGCGTCGGGTGCTTCATGACGCCGTCGGTCGAGGACGACTACACGCATCCTCCTTCGGTGAAGGAGGAGATTCGCTCGCTCGT
>JAHFCS010000063.1 GCA_023249395.1 Gemmatimonadota bacterium | reverse complement strand
CCGTCGAGACGGGCGTTGTCGAGTTTTTCGATGGTGTGCCCGACGCAACAGAGTAGCCAGGCCGTCAATGATCCGCTACTCGTGCAATCAAGGACGACCTGGCATCTGATCGGAGTGTGGCGCAACAGGCGCGAGTTCCGCGCCAACGGCCCGCCGACTCAGGTTTCTAGCTTCTAACGCGCGGCCACTTCAGCAAGCCCGTCTTGATGGCGATGTAGCCAACGAGATCCGCGATCAGGAATATCGCGGCCATCCGCCAGAACGTGCCGAACGAGAGTGCCGGGATCAGCGTCAGCACCGCCGCCAGCACGACTCCGGCGATTGCATACAACAGGATGTAGTTTTCGGGCGATTTGGTTCCGAAGGAGCGGATCACGTTGGCCCTCCTGTTAGAGTTTTCTGCGAATCACTACGTAGATGAACGCTAAGGTTCTGCTCTGCGGGTACAAGGCTAATCAAAATCCCGCAGCGATCCATTCAGCCAGACGCAATCAAAATCCTGCATGACGGCTTTTCGTGAGCGTGGGGCAGAGCCGAGTGCGACATCAAAATGCGGCAAGCATCGAGGCTATCGCGGCCCTCACCACGGAGACCTCCAGGTCGACTGCGCCCATCCACCACCCCAGCAGGATCGAGCTGAGGAATGCTGAGGCATCGGCCCTCAGGATGTCATTTCCCAGCGTCTGTCGTGGGGAGGTTCCCGGCGGCACGAAAAGGACGGCGGCCGAGGGGCGATTGCCGGCAATGAGCTGGTTGGGCGCGCCGCCCGACGACAGTGCCTTCCATTTGCCGGAATTGGCATTCCAGTACTGCGCCGAGCTGATCGCGACGGATCCGAGGCTCACGACGGCAGCTGCTTCCGACGGGCCGAGAGCCTTGCTCGCAGCGCTCTCGATGCCGTTGATGGCGGACACCATAGCAGTAGCGGGTGTGTTGGAATCGAGCACGTTCAGGATCTGGTGAAAGCTCGAGAGCGCCTGCGGCGAGAATCCGGAGTTCTTCTCTGCCTGTGCGTCGGCAACCGGGCCGTGCTGATTCAGATCGCCGTTGCACAAATCGTCGGAAATGAAATTGTCGGCAATGCCTTTAGTCTTTCCGTCCTTGCTGAACGATCGGTTGAATTCCTTCAACGCTCTTACACCAATGAGGCATTTCTCCAGCTTGGACGACAGCTTGTTGCCGCGCGACAGTTTCGCGTAGACGTGGGCGAGAGCCTCGGTGTGGTATCTGCCGGGCCATGAGTAGCTGGCCAGAATATCCGGCAGCTTCTGATACGTGACGTGTGGAACCGGAGTGGTGGCGGCAGGCGTCTGCGGTGACGTCGAGTCCCTGGAGCAGCTGACTGCCGTAAGCGCGATCGCGACGACGAGTCCGCTGAAATACATCGGGTATATCCACTTCATTCGCATGTTTCCTCCTTCGTTGATGGAGATCGCCAGTGGTGGTTTCCACGGCGATGCGAATGCTAGGGGGATGAAGGTCCAACTCCGTCAGCGTTCCCTTGCAGCTGTTATCGCAATTACGAACGCTGTGGATCGCGATGGAAATCCCTGTGTTCAAAAAGAAGGATTGCCACGACGTTGGCGGTCCCGTCTTCTGAATCGGAATAGTTCTCGCCGTATTCGGCGACAGCGGCGAGCCATTCTTCAGCCGACATCTCCGCCGCCGCGAGTTGGACTAGCCCGGCTTCGGCGGCTGCGCCGAGGCGGCCGAGTATCGAGGAGCGCGCACGCTCTCCGAGTTGCAACAGGCGAGAGCGGACGTGCGGTCGCGCATTCTCGAGTATCGCTGACACTCGATGCAGGGCGATTCTCCTCGCGTGGGCGACGTGAGCGTTCTCGGGCTCCGTGAGGTCGAGGGTTCGCTTCGTGCGGAGCCAGCCCCGAATCATGTCAAGTGATCGAGCGACTGTCTCCGCTCTCGGCCGTATCGATTGGCCACCCGCATGACCGATCATCTCCAGGATCCTCGAGGGGTTCTCGGTCACCTGCAGTCCGTCGGATGCCAGTAACGCGAATCGCAAACCGCGCGCGCAAAGCGCGAGAAACCCTCCATGCCGCGATGCGACCGCGCCGACCCGCATCGATTCACCGGTGAGCGGCAGCTCCGCTCCCCCCATCGGGGCCTGCACGACTCTCCATGACTCGAGGATCGATCGAATCCGTTCAGCGGAAGTCGCCGGATCAATGGACGTCCTGGTCTCGCGCGTCTTTTCTCTTATTGTCGCCTCGAGACGGATCAACGTTTCGGCTGCTGCCGGCGGCCGGATTCCGTACGCGAAGACTCTTGTCCGAGCCGATCCCAGACGAGCAACGCGCCCAAGTCGCTGCTCGAGGCGCGCCGCCGTCCATGGAAGATCGAGATGGACCACGACTCCGGCGTCCTGGAGATTGACGCCTTCACTGAGGAGGTCCGTTGCGAGGAGCAGGTCGATGCGCTCAGCGTCATGAGGCGACGGCGCGCCCGATGCATTCGGCGCAAAGCGCGAGATCGCCTCGCGCCGTGTGATCGATCCGCCGGCGACGCGAGCTCCTCGCGCGGTAAGCACGGCTATGCCCCGCTCGCGACGGAGCTCACGAAAGAGTGCATTTGCTGTCTCCGCGTATTGCGAGAACGCGACGATTGGAACTCCCGAATGCGTCGTGCGAAACTGTCGCAGCAGTGCGGCGCGCTCGATGTCGCGGGGGCGGCGTGGGTCGAGGGATCGAAGCAGCTCGCGAAGCGCGTCGTGATGGAGTCTTATCGTGTCGAGCAGCTCGACTCCGTCCTCCACGGGAGCAGAGACAAGACCGGGGAAGGCCAGCTGTAAAGTATCATCGACAATCGTCCACGCCGAGATTTCACTCGCTGACGGATAGAATCCACTCTCGAGAGCTGTCATCATTGCCATCGCCCTCGCGAGCCGGCGTCGGAGCGCAGCTTCGAAAGCTGCATCGCTCGAGCACCACTGACGCAGGAGCGAACTGGCGACGAGCACGCCGCCATCGCCTCCGCCTCGAACGGGTACCGGTGGCGGCAGGGAGAGCAGCGCTGCAGGAATACGATCGTCGTCGTGGACTTCCTTCCATATCAACGCGCCTGTCCTGGGGATTCGCGCGGCAAGTCCGGCTGAATCGATCCGGCGTCGCACCATGCAGCGGCCGATTTCCGGCGCGGCAAGCGATTCCGCGCGCGAGCCAAGAAAGATCGACAGCAGAGTGGTGAGATCGCGGCGCCTGTTGTGTACCGGCGTTGCCGAAAGCATCAACACCCTGGATCGCATCGCCATGTGCGACAGCTCGCGGTATCTCCGCGTCGACGGATTTCGGACGTGATGGGCTTCGTCGATGATTAACAGGTCGTGCGCATCATCGAGCCGGTGTCCGCGACTGAGTGATTCGAAAGAGATAAACGACAGCTCCATGGCAGCGCGACGCGCCTGCTGGGACCACATGTCGCGGAGGACAGCGGGGGCGACTATGACAGATCGCTGAAAGCTCCGCGCGACAGCAAGCGCGACGAAGGTCTTTCCCATCCCTACCTCGTCCGAGAGAAGCGCTCCGCCGAACTCGTCCATCGCCAGACGAATTCGCCGGACCGCTGACAGCTGGTGTGGATAGAGGCGCACCGAGCCGAGTCGCTGGCTCGCCATCTGCTCCGTCCGGCGAGCCGCTTCCGCAGTGCAGGGTACATCGTCGAGAATCGCTCTGGCGATCAGCTCCTTGACCGCGTGGGCGGTGGAGATCTCTACCGGTAGTTCCACAGCAACAACGGCTCGACCTCGCTCTCGTCGAGATGATATGCCTCGAGAACAGCAGCAAGCAGAGTATCGGGATCGGGTGGCTCGCCGTTCATCGCTCGCTCAGCGATCGGCGCGAGAACGTGTCGCGCCGTCGGCCAGTCCGCAGGGAGCGGCATCAGCGCGACAGTCCATCCCAGGTAACGATGGTAGCCGCCGCGCGCAGGCTCGGCGAGTGCGTTCAACCATGCTGCCACGACTGGCGAGTTCAACAGCGCAGAGAGGGTGTACGCATCTGCCAGATCGTCGCAGTGTGTGACGTAACAGCTGTTGAGCAGAACCGTCGGATCATTTGCCTCGAGCACCGCTGCGCGCGGAGAGCGGCCGAAGTCCGACCACGCGACTCGCGGAGTCGTCGAGCGAGCGCTCTCCGTGCGGAAGAGCGACCACCACCGACCGTTGCCCCGCGCATCGGTTCGACGCTCCAACTCCGACTTCCACTTGCCGAGCCAACGTCGGGCGTGCGGTTGAAGCTGCCTGGTCGGACCGCGATCGTCGTGCGTCCAGATGATTAGTTCCGGCGCAGGTCGAAGCTTCCACGGGTGGATGGACTCCCCACGGTGCAGAGGTCTCAGGAGAGAGCATTCGACGAGTCCAACGGAGTCGGCGGATTCGATTGCAGCGAGCTCTGTCGCACTGTTGAGAGTCGCTTGGGGTTGGCTTGCCGACAATCTCACGATGAACGCCTCGTTGCACCCTGTCTTCACTCCCAACACGGGACGGCCAATCGGCGATTCGGCCAGTGGAACGCCGGCGCGCCGAATGCGATCGAAGGCGGTGCGAACTTCGGGCGGCATGATCAGCCACGGACTTCCCCGGCTGTGATCGAAAGCAAGGTGAGTCGAATCGAAACGCCAATGAATTACGGATTCGCGGCGGTGGACAACCGCGAGTCCGGAGTTGCGCGGTGCCGTATCGGTCGGAAGAGCGGGCGGTAGCTTCCTCCGCGCGACTATCACCGAGGGATAAACCGCGGCGTCGAATAGCTGCCTCGATTCGGTCAGGTCGTGGAGCTCGGAAATTTCCGTCTGAGCGAGTAGATGCGACCTCACGCCTCCGCCTGCGAGCGATCGCCAGAGCTTGGCCGGAACCAGGAGCGCCACCGTTCCACCATGGCGGGCGAGGGCAACCGATTTCTCGATGAAGAGCGCGGAGAGATCGACCTGCGCCGCGAAGCCGCGTCCTGCGGCGGCGGCATCAGCGCCTGCCTGCCACGCTGACTCGCGAAAGACGACAAAGTCGCGGTCGAAGAGCTGCTTTGCGTGGCGGCCGACATGGTGAAGTCTTACCCACGGCGGATTCGCGATGACGATGTCGAAACCGCCGGCGACGCCCACGTCCGCAAATTGAGTGGCGTACGAAAAAGGGAGGGCGCCTCCACGAAGAAGCGCACGTCGCGCGAAATGGGCAGTGCGACTGGATTTGCGGAGCTCGGTCAGCTGAAGTCTGACGGAAGCGGCTGGATCACGTCGTTCACCAAAAAGATCCGGCGATCGCAGCGCACCGAGAATCTCCCTGCGGGCTGAGTCAAGCCTCCTCACTTCCCCGTCGAAATTGGCGATCGCACAATCCCGCTCCAGCCGGTCGAGCATTCGTGCGACAACGAGCTTTCTCCGTCCCACAGTGCGCGTGTAGCGGGCACGGAGCGATGTAATCCGTGTCGGCCGGGGAATTTCGTTCTCCTGGTGAAAAGCCCCGCCGGCGAGCGAGTCGCCGACGCGGATGTTGCGATCGAGATTGGGTAGCGGGGTCACCTTCATCGGATCGCGCTCGGGGTCCTCGATCGCCATGGAAAGCCAGAGGCGAAGCTCGCACAGCCAGACCGCGGTCGGGTTGACGTCGACGCCGAATATCGACCGCGTGAGAATGTCACGCCTGACGGCGTGAATAGGATGCGGCTCACCGAGATGCGCGCGGAGGGCGGCAAGGCGTTCCATGATGTGAACGAGGAATGCGCCCGAGCCACAGGCAGGATCGAGCACGCGCAGTCGTCCTGTCGCCGCGAGCAGGCGGAGGCGTTGCTCCGCCGAGGGAATTTCTCCGGCGAGCGCGGCGACGATCGTGTCTGCTGGCACTCCTGCAGCGGAGACGCCGCTTGCAAGCGCAGACGTCGTGACCTGCTCGACCAATGCCTGCGGTGTGTAGAACGCCCCGGTGGTCTTCCGGTCGGGGGCGGCCATGAGAGACTCGAACGCCTTGCCGAGCATTTCGGGATCCACCGCTGCCTCGGACCAGACCGAGCTGTCCTCTCTCGCAGTGAACCTGTATCGCGTGAGAAGCTTTCCGAAGGCGTCACCGAGAGCTTCGTCGGAGAACACGCGGCTCGCATATGAGCGCTCGAGCGGCGACCGCGAAAAAAGTCCTCCGTTCAAGAACGGGATTCTTCCAAACGCGCGCGACCTGCGGGCGCGATTGGCGGGTCGCGTGTTGAGCGTTCCAAAGAAGAGAGGCGCCAGAACCTTCGTGTGATATCTGCCACCCGCGACCATGCAATCGGCGAACTGATTGGCGAGAAACGCGTGGTCGCCGTTGAGCCAGCCTTTCGTCTCGATGAAGGAGAGAAAGAGGAGGCGTGAGAGGCAGAGCAGGGCCAACTCCGTCGCATCGTGCGGAACGACGACCGGGTTGAGCGACGCCGCGAGCTGAGTGACCGCCTCCTGCATGGCGCGGAAGAAATTCCGGCTGACCGTCTCCCTGCCAAGGATCTCGAGCCAACGCGAATGAGTGGCGATGTCGGAGTCACTCGCCGCAGCGGACAGAGCGCAGAGCGTCTCGGAGTCGCTGTCCACTATACGGTCCTGCGCTGCAACAAGTGCGACGACGCGTGGCGTGGTGCGTCCGGAGTACCAGCACCCGATCGCGATCTGTCGCGAATCGCGCTGGATGATGACAAGCACCCAGAGGATATGTGGTGTGCGCGACGAAAGTCGGGTTGCGAGCCGCGTGATCGTGTCCCGCACGGTGTGCGCGCCGGCGAGGCTTGCGACGAGCGCGCGAATCGAGCCCGGCCCGAGCGACATGTGAGCCGACTCGATTTCGGGATCGATACCTAGCCGCTCGCGGGCCGTTTCATCGAGCGCCACGAGCTCGTCGCCGAGACCGAGCTCGACAAGCAGCGGTCCGGTGCACTCAACCGACGTCGTGTTGGAGAGGAGTATCGCGGCGGAGCGGAGCGTTCGCACCCGCGCAGCCTAGCCGAGGCGTTCACCGCGACCCGCATCGTTTCAGAACGTGCACAAGCAGGTGATCGCAGTATACCGGCTGACGTCTCTGTCAGTGCACGGCGCCCCGCTCGGCCGCGAGCGACGACGCGACGGAGTCGACACACGCCTCGACGATGATTGGAGACGCAATCACAATGTCCCCGTGTCAGCGGTCGATGAGTTTCTGCAACGCGTCGGGGTAGCGCTCACCCTGCACCTGTATCCCGGATGCTGCTTCGTCGATTTCGCGGAGATCGTCTGCAGTCAGAACAACCGACGCGGCGCCGATGTTCTCTTCGAGTCGCTCCAACCTTCGTGTTCCGGGTATGGGAACAATCCACGGCTTCTGCGCGAGCAGCCACGCAAGCGCGATCTGCGCGGGAGTGGCTCTCTTTCGATCAGCAATCGTCGTGAGCATGTCTACGACGTTCTGATTTGCCTTCCTGTTCTCAGCACTGAACCGTGGAACGATGTTTCGGAAATCAGAGCTGTCGAATGTGGTTTTGTCGTCGATCTTCCCCGTCAGGAAACCTTTGCCCAGCGGGCTGAATGGAACGAAGCCGATTCCGAGCTCTTCGCATGTTGGAAGAATTTCTTTCTCAGGCTCGCGCCACCACAGCGAATATTCGCTCTGCAGTGCGGTCACGGGTTGAACCGCATTCGCTCGACGAATCGTATTCACGCCGGCTTCAGACAAACCGAAGTGCCTGACTTTTCCTTCAGTGATCAGATCCTTTACGGTGCCGGCAACATCTTCGATTGGAACAGCGGGATCTACGCGATGCTGGTAAAACAGGTCGATGCTGTCGACTCTCAGCCGTTTGAGCGATGTCTCAGCAACTTGTCTGATGCGCTCGGGACTACTGTCGGTGCCGGCGCCAGCGACGCCGCCCTTGAATCCGAACTTCGTTGCGATGACAACACGTCCCTTGAAAGGAGCGAGGGCTTCACCGACGAGCTCCTCGTTGTGGCCGGCACCGTAGACTTCGGCCGTGTCGAAGAAGGTGACTCCGCGCTCGACTGCAGCTCGTAACAGGCCGATCATTTCGTCGCGCGTTCCAGGCGCTGGGCCGTAGCTCTGGCTCATTCCCATTGCGCCGAATCCGATCGCTGAAACTTCGAGCCCATCGCGTCCCAGCCTTCGTGTTGGGATACTGATATCGTTTGATCCAACTTGTGTTTTGTTCATCATGCCTCCGCCCGAATTATATGCTACTTTGTATCATGAAGTACTTTGACTAACTTCGCTATGAGCCAACCCTCCGGCGAATTCCTCGAGCTCCAGGCCGCCCTCGCCGGGGAGTATTCCCTCCAGCGTGAAATCGGACGCGGGGGAATGGGAATCGTCTACCTCGCGCGCGACGTTCAGCTGGATCGCGACGTCGCCATCAAAGTGCTCCCGATGCATCTCGCACGCCTCACCACGGCGCGCGAACGATTCGTGCAGGAGGCGCGCACCGCCGCCGGACTCTCGCACCCGCACATAGTTCCGATCCATCGCGTGGGTGAGGCAGACGGCTTCGTCTTCTTCGTCATGAGCTACGTCGAGGGCGAGACACTCGGAGAGCGGCTCCGCACGCAGGGACCACTTCCACCGGCTGACGCTGCGCGCGTGCTGCGCGAGGTCGCATGGGCACTCGCCTACGCGCACGGACGCGGCATCGTGCATCGTGACATCAAGCCGGACAACATCCTGCTCGAAGCCGGCACCGGCCGCGCGATGGTGACCGACTTCGGCATTGCCCATGGCGGTGCACAAGCGAGTACGATCGACACCGGGAAAATCATGGGGACGGCGCACTTCATGAGCCCGGAGCAGGGCGCGAACAAAC
>JAHFCS010000062.1:2573-8816 GCA_023249395.1 Gemmatimonadota bacterium | reverse complement strand
GATCGGACGACTCTGCGTGAGATAGATTTCGGCCCCTTCGATCGCGAACTCGAGGTCCTGCTGCACGCCGTAGTGTTCTTCTGCGCGGCGGGCAAGCATGCCGAGTGTCTCCAGCTCGCTCGCCGTGAGGACCGGCGCCTTCGCGCGCGCGTCGCCGCCGAGATCGACGCGCACGGTTGCCTGCTGCTTCGCATCCAGAGTGAGCAGGAATTCCTTCTCCGCGATATTCGAAGTGACAAGAGACAGCGACTGCTTGTCGAGTACGTGGCGATCCGGCGTCACGGCTCCCTGCACCACCGACTCGCCGAGCCCCCACGCGGCCTCGATGACCATTCGCGAAGGATCGCGCGAGGCTGGGTCCGTCGTGAACATCACGCCCGATTTGTCCGAGTCGACCATGCGCTGAACGATGACCGCTACGGGCATCTCGCTTGGCAGCCCCTGCTTCAGACGATAGAAGAGGACACGCGCACCGAAGGTCGAGGCCCAGCACGCCTTCACCGCCTCGACGAGGGCTGCCTTTCCGGACACGTTGAGAAAGCTCTCGAACATGCCGGCGAACGAGAATTCAGCGGTGTCCTCGGCTGGCGCTGAGGAGCGAACTGCCACCCGCCCTCGCGGTGCACGGTCTTTCGTTAGCGCGTCATATTCCTGCTCGATCGCCGAACGAAGACCGTCGGGCAGACTCCCGCCGAGGATTATCTGGCGGAGTGCCGCCGCGCTCTTATCGAGTGCAGCTGGGTCATCCGGGTCGATGCGCTTCAACTCGGCCGCGATTGGAGGCCCGAGCTCGTTGCTCTCGTAGAACTCCCCGTATGCCTCAACGGTGACAATGAAGCCCGGCGGAATGGGCAGGCCTGCTGCCGTCATTTCGCCGAGGTTCGCTCCCTTTCCACCGACCGTTGATACGTCGGTGCGACGGACGTTCGCGAACGGTACGACCATTTCGGCGAAGCGCGTGTTCACGGGCACCGCGCCCGGCGCCGGCTGAGGCGTAAGAGTGACGGTCACTGATTCGAGTCCGTATCGTCTTTGACTTCAATACTCGCCTGCACTGCCGTCCGCGTCTGTCAGGTGGAACTCGCGGTAGCCGTCGGGGTTCCGCTGACCCACGAAGTGGGACATCCTGACTCACTTCTCGCCTCCGAAGAGACAGGTTGCAGCATGCTGGGTCTCTCAACGGCAGAAGCACGCGTTCGATTTGCTCAATACGGACCGAACGAGCTGGCGCGGGCCCAGCGCATGGGGACATTGCGGCAGCTAATCCGTATGCTCGCCAGCCCGCTCATGCTGATCCTGCTCGCGGCGAGCGTGCTAGCCGCGTCCGTCGGCGAGATCATAGACGCGTCGATCATCATCATCACTGTGCTGTTGGGAGCTGCACTCGACGCGTATCAGACCTCCCGCTCGAGCACAGCGGTCGAGAGACTTCGGCATAGCGTCATTCCCAACGCCAAAGTGTGCCGCGATGGCAATTGGCTCGAGATCCCGCGGCGTGACGTGGTACCGGGTGACCTCATTCGCCTGTCAGCCGGAGACGTTGTACCCGCAGACGCCCGACTGATCTCGAGTCGCGACGTTCACGTGCAGCAGGCCGCTCTCACGGGCGAATCATTGCCCGCTGAGAAGGAAGCTGCACAGCCGCCATACGTTGAAACCGGGAAGCCATCGCGACTTACCGATCCGGGCGAAAGGGACGCCGTCTTCCTCGGTACATCGGTCGTGAGCGGCACAGGCACCGCCATCGTCTCGGCGACTGGTGCCGACACGGCGTTTGGTGAGATCGCAGCGCACCTGACCGAGGCGCCGCCACCGACGGAGCTCGAGCGCGGGCTCCGCCGCTTCGGCACCCTGCTCGCCGAGACCGTCGTGTTCCTGGTGCTGTTCCTGGTGCTCGTCAGCGTTGGGCTGCATCGGGATCCGCTCGAATCTCTTCTGTTCGCTGTGGCGCTCGCAGTCGGTGTGGTTCCCGAATTCATGCCAATGGTTACGTCGATCACACTTTCTACCGGAGCCGTTCGGATGGCTCGCAAGCATGTGATCGTCAAGCACCTTGCGGCGATTCAGAACTTCGGCAGCATCGATGTCCTTTGCAGTGACAAGACCGGCACGCTCACCAGTGGCGAAATGCAGCTGGCATCGGCCATTGGCGCGCTCGGCGAGAGCGATCCCCGCGTGTTGACGATTTCCGGCGTCGCCGCCCATCTGCAGAGCGGCATCCAGAACCCGCTGGACGACGCAATCCGCGTTGCCACCGCGGCGCCGTCGGGCTGGGAAAAGCTCGACGAGGTACCCTTCGACTTCGAGCGCCGTCGGATGTCTGTTCTTGTGCGACACGATGGCCGAACGATCCTGATCGTCAAAGGGGCGCCGGAGAATGTGCTTTCGGCCTGCGCGGGAATCCGGATCGGCACCGAGGTACGACCCTTCGATGCTTCTTCGCGTGAGGCGGCGGTCGCCCTTGTGCACCAGAACGGTGCCGATGGTCTTCGCACGATCGCTGTCGCCAGTCGTGAAGTGGAAGGGAAAGAGAAGTGTGGTCGGTCTGACGAGAGCGTCCTGACGCTCGAGGGGTGGCTAACGTTCGCAGATCCACCATTGAGCGACACGGCCTCGACCGTCGCCGCCCTGGCGAGGGACGGCGTACAGCTGAAGATTCTCACAGGCGACGACGAGACCGTGGCTCGCCATGTGTGCGCCGCAGCCGGCGTGGATGCGTCAAACACGGTTCTGGGTGCGGATCTCGATCGGATCAGCGACAGTGCGCTTGGCGCGCTGGCCGAGCGAACGACTGTTTTCGCCCGTGTATCACCGCAACAGAAGCTGCGGATCATCCTCGCGCTCAAGACACGAAAACACGTGGTCGGCTACATCGGCGACGGGATCAACGATGCGCCATCGCTCCACGCGGCGGACGTCGGAATCTCGGTTGCTGGCGCCGTCGACGTCGCGAAGGATGCGGCCGATATCATCCTTCTCGATCGCGGACTGAGCGTGCTACACGTCGGGATCATCGAAGGACGCAAAGCTTTCGGGAACGTCATGAAGTACCTGCTCATGGGAACAAGCTCCAACTTCGGCAACATGTTCAGCATGGCGCTGGCCTCGCTGATCGTTCCCTTCCTGCCGATGCTGCCGACGCAAATCCTTCTCAACAACTTTCTCTACGACTTCTCGCAGATTGCCATCCCGAGCGATCATGTCGATGATGCGTATGTTCAGAAGCCGCATCATTGGGACATCCGGGCGTTGCGCAATTTCATGATACGCATTGGTCTGGTGAGCTCTGTGTTCGACATCCTTACCTTTGCGGTACTGTTGCTGCTCTTCCGATCGACGCCGGCGGTGTTTCGGACGGGCTGGTTCATCGAATCCCTGATCACTCAGACGCTGGTGCTCCTGGTGATACGGACGACAGGCAATCCGCTGCGCAGTCGCCCAAGTGCGTTGCTGGCGATGACGATAACAGCAACGCTGATCGTCGGGATTGCAATTCCCTACTCGCCCATCCGCTCTCTGCTCGGCTTCGTGCCGCCACCACCGGGGTTTCTGCTCTTCGTCATGATGGCGACAACGGTCTATCTCGTGGCGGTCCAACTGGCCAAGCGGCGTCTCGTTCCGCAGCTCATGAAATAACGAAACGACAAAGCGGCCACCCTGGCTGTCGAGGTGGCCGCTCGAGAGCCCCGGCGATACGAATATCGCGCGAGGCGGACTGCTGCTCCGTTGTCTATGCCGACTTGATCTCGACCTTGCGGCCTTTCGGCTTCGCCTCGGCGGTCTTCGGCATGTGCACCTTGAGGACGCCTTTCTCGAACTCGGCGGTGACCATGGAGCCATCGACCGTTGATGGAAGTGTGAAGGACCGCTGGAACGAGCCGTAAGTCCGCTCGTAAAGATAGACCTTCTTCTCCTCCTTCCCTTCCTTCCGCTCCTCTGTTTTTTCGCCACGGATCATCAACACGCCATCTTCGATGGAGATGTCGATGTCCTTCTGGTCCATGCCCGGCAGCTCCGCGGTCAGCGTGAGCTCGGCGGCGGTCTCGACGATGTCCGTCGCCGGTACCCAATCGATCGCCTCGGGAAAGCCGCTGCCGAACGGCTCGTTGAACATCCGCTCGAAGTATCGGGTCATGCGGTTTTCGACGTCGCCGAACGTCGGAAATGCCAGCGGGCCCGCCATTGCCGGGAAGCTGATCCGCGGCTGACGGGTGAATTTCACGAGTGCCATACCCCCTCCTTTCTGGTGCGGTTGCGGTCACGGGAACGTCGAGTGACCATATGAGCGGAAGGTAGGCGGACTATCACCACAAATCTGTCGGCGTAATACCGCGATCGATGTGCGGTTCGGCCGGACAAGCAATCACACTCTGCTGACGTATACTTGATGCCGTGACCGCGAACCCAAACGTCCTCGAAGTGGAGCACCTGTCCGTCCGCCTCGGCGACGTCGAGATCCTTCGAGACCTCTCGTTCGCTGTCCCGGCGGGCTCATCGCTGGCCGTGATCGGTCCCAACGGCTCGGGAAAGACTGTGCTATTCCGCGCGCTGATCGGCGCGCTTCCGCACAGCGGTTCCGTGCGTTGGGCACCCGGCGCGCGTATCGGCTACGTGCCTCAGAAGCTCGATCTCGAGCGCGACCTGCCGGTTACGGGAAGCGACCTTCTTTTCGCTCGCGCGCGCCTCGCGGGGAGGCCGCCAAGCGAGATCGAAAGCGCGCTTGCTCGAGTCGGACTGGTGCCGGACGTGCTGAAGAAGCTCGTCGGAACGCTTTCGGGCGGGCAGTTCCAGCGCCTGCTCATGGCGTTCGCGCTGCTCACGAGCCCGACAGTGCTTCTGCTCGACGAGCCGACCGCTGGTGTCGACGAACCGGGGCAGGAGCGAATGAACGACACGGTACGGCGGCTTCAGGCGGAAGGCGTCACGGTGCTCCTCATATCGCACGATCTGAGTGTGGTGTTTCGGTTCGCCACGAATGTCCTGTGTCTCACCCGCGACCACACTTGCTTTGGCATCCCGCGCCAGGTTCTCACACCTGACATTCTTACCCAGGTTTACGGCGAGCCGGTCGGCCTCTTCGTGCACGATGAGCCTGCCCGCTAGCTCGGTCATCCTTTCGGCCTCGATGGCAGTGGCCGCAGGGCTCGTCGGTTCATTCGGGCTGATGCGGAGAATGACCCTCGCGGCCGACGCCTTCTCGCACGTTGCGCTCCCCGGAATCGGTGTCGCGATCCTGTTCCGGGTGAACCCGCTGGCGGGCGCGCTCGTCGCGCTGTTGCTGGGGGCGGTGCTGACCTGGACGCTCGAGAGCCGGACGCGTCTCGCCACGGAAACGATCATCGGCGTTGTCTTTTCGGCGGCATTGGCGATCGGCGCGCTGCTCACGACGGGCGAGGAGCTGATGGACGCATTGTTCGGGGCGCCAGGCGCGCTTTCGAACCTGGAGCTCATCGCCGGCCTCGCCGGGGCCGGCGCCGTGATCGCATTTGTGCTGCTCGCACGCGACCGGCTCATCGTCACGTTCCTCTCATCCGACATCGCGCGAACGGCAGGAATCGACGTCAGGCGCCTAAGTCTCCTCTACCTCCTCGCGTTTGCCGTGACGGTCGCGCTCGGGTTGCGCTACCTTGGCGCGCTTCTCATGGGGTCGCTGATGATCATTCCTGCCGCAACGGCTCGCCGGCTTGCGTCCAATCTCACCAGCATGCTGACGATCTCCGTGGCGGTCGCATTGTTTGCGACGCTGTTTGGCTCGATCCTGGCCGCGGGGACGGGCCGGGAGACCGGCCCGGTGATCGTATCGGTCGCGGCAGTGTGCTTCTTTCTCAGCCTGGCGAGCCGGCGCGCAGGAGTGAGGTGAACAGTTGTGGCCGGATCAATCGCCGTCGGAACAGACCGCGCCGCGTCTCGCCCCGGCGACTCGTTCTCTGTGCTCACGGGGTCGTGGCTGGCCGCGATCGTCGCGTGCGACTCGCTCACCATACCCCTCGCTCGCCGAGCGCCGCGATCGACTTGCTGAGCCGGACGGCGGCGTTCTCCCAGTTTTCCTGCACCGCGCGCCGGGCGGCCGTCGCATTGCCCGCGGCAATCGCCTCGATGATAACGTCGTGCTCGGCGGTGGACAGCATGATCTCGGCCGTCAGCGTCGTATAATAAAGGTAGATGCAACGGTCGGCCTGCGGCTTCAGAGTGCGGAACAGGGCGAGGAGGCGAGGTCCCGCGCCCACCTCTACGAAGCTACGG
>JAHFCS010000062.1:0-2563 GCA_023249395.1 Gemmatimonadota bacterium | reverse complement strand
CGGATTAGTCAGCCCTTGATAACGCCGAGTGGCCGCAATCGGACGACGCGACGCGCCAACACAGCGCCTTCGACGACCAGGGCCACGCGATCGACGTCCTTGTATGCGATCGGCGCTTCTTCGGCGAGGCCGGCGCTCGAGGGACAGCGCACCACGATCCCCTGGCCTTCGAGCTCCCGGCGCAACTGGCTTCCGGTCACCTGGCGCTTCGCTGCGTGACGGCTCAGAGTTCGTCCGGCCCCATGGCAGGCACTCGACCAGGATTGTTTCGCCGAGCGCGCGTCACCTACCAGAACCCATGACCCCGTTCCCATGCTGCCTGGAATGAACACAGGCTGGCCTTCGGCGCGGTACGCCTCGGGGACTTCGCTGTTTCCCGGACCGAACGCGCGTGTGGCGCCTTTGCGATGGACGCACAGCAGTTGGCCATCGTACGTCTCGACTTTCGCGATGTTGTGGGCGACATCATATATCGTATGTACGTCCGCGCCGGGAATCCCGAGCTCCCGGGCCGCCACCGTGCGTACCACGTGGCCAATGCGCTGGCGATTGGACCAGGCGAAGTTCGCAGCGCACGCCATGGCGGCCATGTAGTCGCGTCCTTCGGGTGAGCTCACCGGTGCACACGACAGCTGCCGGTCGGGGAGCTTTATGCCGTACGCCTCCGTGCGGCCATCCATCAGCTTCACATAGTCTGTGCACACCTGGTGGCCCAGTCCGCGTGAGCCGGTGTGAATGAGGACAGTTACCTGGTCCTGTCGCAGTCCGAATGCTTGCGCGGCGCGGGCGTCCTCGATGCGCTCGACCGCCTGCACTTCCACAAAATGGTTACCCGCACCGATGCTTCCGAGCTGCCCGCGACCGCGATCCTTCGCGCGCTGCGAAACCTTCGATGAATCCGCGCCATCGAGGCGACCATTCGATTCCGTGTTGACAACATCCCCTTCCACGCCGAGTCCGAACGCGCGCACCAGATGTGCGCTGCCACCCGTGAGCACCGCGTCGAGCTCGGCGTCCGTGAGACGCCACTCGCTACCGCGCCCCATCCCGGATGGAATGGAACGTGAGAGCTGGTGCACGAAAGCCTCGAGGCGGCCACCCAGTTCCGTGCGTGTGAGAGGAAGCGCCATCAGGCGCACGCCGCAGTTGATGTCGAAGCCGACGCCACCGGGAGACACGATGCCGTCCGGCATCCGCGTGGCGGCCACACCACCCACCGGAAAACCGTAGCCCTCGTGCATGTCCGGCATCCCGTACACGCATTCGACCACGCCGGGCAGTGTAGCGACGTTGACGAGCTGGGTCATGGCATCTCCCTCGAGCATCGGCGCGAGGAGCGCGTCGTCCGCGTACACTCGCACCGGCACGCGCATGTCGGCGCGCCACGTCGCGGGCAGCTCGAAGGCGAACTGCCCCACCGCCTTCATGTCCTCGCGCCTGGGTCTGGCCGCGGGCTCGACGCTCACCGTCATGACTCCTCCCTCACACGTCGAACAGGATGCTCGCGCGCCAGCCATGATCGTCGCGCGACAACTCCGCTCCATGATAGGTGGCCGCCTTCAACGGTGAGCGCCAGGCGGTCACCGGTCGGCCGCGCACACGCGCGCGCAGCCTCGGCCGCGGCGCTTCGGCAACGGCGAGATCGCGCAGCTCGTCGTACGCACGACCTTCGACCTCGCTTCGGCCAAGCAGCTCGTTGGCGTAGTCCACCAGCAGCGCCTCCCGATCGCGTGCCTCGATGTCCACATCCTCCCATGGACCGTGCGACCCTGATGCGGTGCCCGCCGCCCGCGCTATCACGAGCGCCACTTCACGGAAGACATCCTCCAGCGTGTCGGCGCGAAGCTCCACGCGCCACTCACCGACGTGCTCGATCGTTCGCGACGAAGTACTCATCAGTTGCGCTGCTGCTTGTACATCTCTACGACTTCGCGCTCGGTCGTCGCGTCGGTCGCCGATTTGTCAGTGCGCACGCCCAGCATGCGAGGAAAGCGCAGCGCATACCCTGGCGAGTGACCCGATCTCCCACAGGTGTGGGTGGGCGAGCGCGTGACCTCATCCGCGAGCACCTCCACCACGTATCGCGGCTCGACCCACACGTCGGCCGTGATGATCGCGTCCACGCGGGCTGGCCTGCGCTTCGCCGCGTCGGCGTCGAGCCGAGCTCGCAGCTCCTTCCACCCGGTATCCGACAGACCTGAGCCGATCTTCGCGACAGTGCGAAAGCGGTCGTGCTTCTCGTCGTACACTGCGCCGACCAGGGATCCGACGCCGAGTGAAGCACGTTTCCCGCGGCCTCGAAGGTAGCCGACGAGCACGACGTCAACGGTGTCCCGCAGCTTGGACTGCGAAACCCGCTTCAGCTTTACCCAATCGAAGCCGCGCGCCCCTGCCTGGTACGGCGCGTCGGGGCGTTTCGCGATAACTCCTTCAAGGCCGCGCGCAATCATCTCGTCGAAGTACGACTGCAGCTCGGCTGGGGTGCGCACGACCATTGCTTCGGTCACGGCCGCCACGCTGTTGCGCCGGGACGGAAGCACCTTCCGCAGTTCTCGGGATCGCA
>JAHFCS010000061.1 GCA_023249395.1 Gemmatimonadota bacterium | reverse complement strand
GACGTCGTAGTCTCGACCGATACGTTCGTCGTGAATCCGCTGGAGTTTCCCGGAGGCGACATCGGATCGCTCGCCGTCCACGGAACGCTGAACGACGTCGCCATGATGGGAGCGCGGCCTGTGTGCCTGTGTGCCGGGTTCGTTCTCGAGGAAGGGCTTTCTCTCGAGATCCTCGATCGCATCGTTCGGTCGATGGCTGATGCCGCGAGCGTCGCCGGCGTGCCCGTAGTCGCTGGTGACACGAAGGTTGTAGAGCGCGGCAAGGCCGATGGTCTTTACATCAACACCACGTGCGTTGCTGCGGCGGACGCGCGATTCCGCCCTTCGCCGAAGCGCGCGCGACTAGGCGACGCAGTGATCGTGAGCGGCGCGGTCGGCCGCCACGGCATGGCGATCATGGCCGCGCGTGAAGGGCTGGCGTTCGACACGACCATCACCAGCGACAGTGCCTGCCTCGTCGGGCTCGTGGAGCGGCTACGCACCGCATTCATCGACGTTCACGTACTGCGCGATCCAACGCGTGGCGGCGTGGCGAGCGCGCTGAACGAGATCGCGGCAGCATCCGGAGTCGGTGTCGAAATCGAGGAGACTGCGCTTCCAGTGCCGGACGACGTACGCGCTGCGTGCGAAGTGCTCGGCCTCGATCCTCTCTATGTAGCCAACGAGGGCATCCTGCTCGCATTCGTCCCCGAAGCCCAAGCCGGGCGTCTGCTGGAAGCGCTGCGATCTCAGCCGCTCGGCGAAGGCGCGCTCCAGATCGGCCGCGTAATCGCGGCGCACCCTGGTGTGGTGGCCCTGCGCACCTCGCTCGGTGGTACCCGCATAGTTGACCTGCTACCCGGGGACCAGCTCCCCCGCATCTGCTGATTCATGAGGTAACTCACGCCATCCAGAGGTTCCGATGATCACACCGTCTGCGTACGGTTGGACCGAGAGCGAAACGCTGCGACAGCATCTGGAGTCGCGCGGCGTTTCGCGCCGTGATTTTTTGAAATTCTGCGGCGAAATCGCCGTTGTGCTCGGTGTCGGCGCCGCCGCCGCTCCGCGCATCGCAAGAGCGCTCGAAGCGGTGAAGCGGCCGACCGTCATCTGGCTGCAACTGCAGGAGTGCACCGGCTGCGTCGAGAGCGTGCTTCGCACCGCCGACCCGACGATCGGCGACCTTCTCCTCGATCTGGTCTCGCTCGATTACAACCATACGCTCATGGCAGGCGCAGGCACTGCGGTCGAGAAGGCCAAGCAGAGCTCGATGGCCGCCAACAAGGGCAAGTACATCCTCGTCGTCACCGGATCGATCCCCACGAAGGAGGGTGGCATCTACACCATGGTAGGTGGTCGCACTGCCGAGGTTCTTGTGAAGGAAGCGGCTGACGGCGCCGCTGCAATCCTTGCAGTTGGTGCATGCGCGCACTTCGGGAGCGTTCAAGCCGCGCGCCCCAACCCTACAGGCGCGGTGGGAGTGCGTGACATCATCAAGAACCGGCCGATCGTGAACATCGCCGGCTGTCCACCGATCGGTGATACGGTTACAGCGACCGTCGTGCATTTCCTCACGTACGGGCGCCTGCCGGCTGTCGACGGGGAAGGCAGGCCACTCTTCGCCTACGGCAAACGCATCCACGATCAGTGCACGCGTCGCGCGCATTTCGACGCGGGGCAGTTCGTCCAGGCGTTCGACGACGAGTCTGCACGCAAGGGATTCTGCCTCTACTCAGTCGGATGCAAGGGTCCGGCGACGTTCTCTCCGTGTCCGATCTTCCAGTGGAACACCCGCACGAGCTGGCCCATCGGCGCCGGCCATCCCTGCATCGGCTGCACCGAGCCGCACTTCTGGGACACGATGACTCCGTTCTACGGGCGACTACCGAATGTCGGCGGCTTCGCCGTCGAGCAGCGCGTTGACACCATCGGTGCTGCGCTGGCGATCGGCGCGGCCGCCGGCATCGCAACGCACGCAGCAGCAACCGTCTACACGCAGATCAAGCGCCGCAAGGCGACTCACCAGGTGCCGGAAACCGCAACCGAACCGGAGAATCAAGATGGCTAGAACGAGAGTGGTCGTCGATCCGATCACCCGCATCGAGGGCCACCTGCGCATCGAGGCGCAGTCCGAGAACGGGAAGATCGCCAAGGCGTGGGCGTCTTCGACGCAGTTCCGCGGCATCGAGATCATCATGCAGGGACGCGACCCGCGCGACGCGTGGGCATTCACGCAGCGGATTTGCGGCGTCTGCACGACAGTCCACGCCATAGCGAGCTGCCGCGCCGTCGAAGACGCACTGGACATCAGGATTCCCGCGAACGCGAATACGATCAGGAACCTCGTGCACGGGATGCAGTTCATTCAGGATCACGTGATCCATTTCTACCATCTGCACGCCCTCGATTGGGTGGACGTGGTGAGCGCGCTTTCTGCCGACCCCGCCGCCGCGGCGAAGATCGGGCAATCAATTTCACCGTGGCCGAACAATGGCGAGTCCGAGTTGCGGGCGGTGCAAAACCGCCTCAAGCAGTTCGTCGGCACCGGCCAGCTCGGCATCTTCACGAACGGCTATTGGGGACATCCCGCATACAAGCTGCCCCCCGAGGTCAATCTGCTCGCGGTGTCACACTACCTCGAGGCCCTCGATTGGCAGCGCGACGTGATTCGCCTCCACACGGTGTTCGGCGGCAAGAACCCGCATCCGAACTTCCTCGTGGGTGGCATGGCCTCGGCAATCAACATCGACAGTACCGCGACCATCAACGCCGAACGCATCTCTGACCTCATGGGCATGATCACCCGGGCGCGGGCATTCGTCGAGCAGGTGTACTGGCCCGACCTCGTCGCGATCGCCGGCTTCTACAAGGACTGGGGCGCCATCGGCGGCGGCGTGCCCAATTTCCTCGCGTGCGGTGAGTTCCCCGAGGGCGACGTGCGCGACCTCGAGACACTCTACTTTCCTCGCGGAATCATCCTCGATAAGAACCTCGCAAAGGTGCACGAGTACGACCCCAAGAAAGTTCAGGAGTACATCCATAGCTCGTGGTACGAGTATTCGAAGGGCGACGCGGCCGGCCTGCATCCATTCGAAGGAGAGACGACTCCGAAATACACCGGACCCAAGCCTCCATGGACGTATCTGCAGGACGAGACCAAATACACGTGGATGAAGACGCCGCGATATGAAGGGCGGCCGATGCAGGTGGGGCCGCTGGCGCGGATGCTCGTCGCGTACGGGAGTGGCCACAAAGATGTACGCGAGTTGGTGGGCGAAGCCCTCGGCAAGCTGAACGTCGGACCGGAGGTTCTCTTCTCCACGCTTGGACGGACCGCCGCGCGCGGGATCGAAACTGTTTTGCTCGCGCGCAAGATGGAACAGTGGCTTGGGGACCTCAACGGCCGCATCAAGAACGGCGACGTCGCCACATTCACGAAGAACAAGTGGGAGCCGTCATCGTGGCCGGCAAAGTCGGAAGGCTACGGATATCTCGATGCTCCGCGGGGCGCGCTCGGTCACTGGGTGCAGATTGAGGACGGCAAGATCGCACGCTACCAGTGTGTCGTGCCGTCGACCTGGAACTGCTCCCCGCGTGACGCGCAGGGACAGACCGGCCCATATGAATCGTCGCTGGAGGACAATCATCCGCTGGTAGATCCGGAGCGGCCGCTCGAGATTCTCCGGACCATTCATTCCTACGATCCGTGCATGGCCTGCGGCGTCCACGTACTCGACGCGGAGGGCAGGGAGGTCGTGGAGGTGAGAGTGCAATGAGCGCGACCGGAGCAGCACGGACGGGAGCGCGGGGGTCGAGACTATTCGGCCTCGGGCGCGGCCTATCCCGCGAGCGAGGCAACTTCACCTGGGTCTATCTGTGGGGCGCGCCGCTTCGCGCCATGCACTGGGTCGCGGCGGCATGCGTCGTCGTGCTGATAGTAACCGGGTTCTACATCGGTCGCCCATACTTCATGACCTCCGGGGAGGCGAGTGCCCACTTCCTCATGGGCCGCGTGCGCTTCATTCACTTCACTGCTGCGGCAGTGCTCATGATGACCGGCATCGTGCGCGTCTACTGGCTGTTCGCCGGCAACCGGTTCGAGCGATTGCCCGCGCTCTTTCCCTTGACGCCGAAGAACGCCCGCAGGATAGCGAGAACCACGAGCGAGTACCTGACATTCCGTCCGGGAAAGGAGCCCGGCCTGGTAGGCCACGGTCCCCTTCAGCAGGTCGCATACACGAGCCTGTACCTTCTGGTCACAGTGATGGTCGTGACTGGGTTGACGATGTACGGACAATCGAATCCGGGCGGAATCATCTTCCGCGCCTTCGCATGGGTTCCGTCACTGTTGGGCGGGCTCCAGCTAGTGCGGCTCGTTCACCACGTGCTGGCCTGGGCCGTCATCGTGTACGTGCTGATACACGTCTATTTCACGATACGCTCCGACTACATTGAGCGCGTGGGAAGGGTGTCGTCGATCATCACCGGCGGCCTCTTCGTCTCGACGGACGAGAAGTACGACGACTACGACATTGACGAGGTCCCGGCGCGTCCGTGGCCGGGGTCCGAGTACCCGAATCCGACGAAGTAGATATGAGCGGCAGCGCGGTGATCGGACTCGGCAACCCGCTGATGGGCGACGACGGCTTCGGCCTCGTTGCCCTCGCACGCCTGCGCGACGAGTGGACGCTCGAAGACGTCGAGCTGGCCGACGGCGGTACATGGGGAATGTCTCTCCTCCCGCTGATCGAGGATTCCGATCGCCTCGTACTGCTCGACGCCATCGCCGCGGGCGGCAACCCTGGTGATGTCGTCGTGCTCGAGCGCGACCGGCTGCCGATCTACATCACCCGCAAGCTTTCCCCGCATCAGATAGACCTGCGTGACGTGCTCGCGGCCGCCGAGTGGCGCGGCAACCTTCCGGCAGAGACTGTCGCGATCGGTGTCGAGCCGCGGCGGGTAGAGCTGTCACTCGAGCTCAGCCCGGAAGTGGATCGCGCTGTGGACGCTGTGGTCGGACTGGTGATCGCTCGCCTCGAGCAATGGGGGCATCGCTGCTCGCCTCGCGAACTGGCGGCCTCGTGCATGAGATGAGCGTCGCGATGGAAATTGGCCGCATTGCCGAGGTGAAGCTCGGGGATGCGGCTCCGCAATTAGTGACCGTCGCCGTCGATGTCGGCGACAGCGCGGGGGTCGAGTTCTCGAGTCTCGAGTTCTGTCTCGAAGCTGTCTTCGCCACTCCGCCTTTCGCGGGAGCGAAGCCCCACATCATGCGCTGCGCCGGCGACGTGCTGCGCGTGGCATACCTGGAGATAGACGATGGCCGTACGGACGATTGAGGTTCGCGAGCGCGTGATGGCGCGCAACAACGAGATCGCGGCGGACGTGCGTTCCCGTCTCGGCGGGCATGGCGTGACTGCAATCAACCTCGTGTCGTCGCCCGGCTCGGGGAAGACGACGCTGCTCGAGCGCACGCTCGGTGC
Source organism: Gemmatimonadota bacterium (assembly GCA_023249395.1). GTDB lineage: Bacteria > Gemmatimonadota > Gemmatimonadetes > Gemmatimonadales > Gemmatimonadaceae > UBA4720. The sequence goes on along the minus strand of JAHFCS010000061.1, from coordinate 3,428 downwards.
CCTTGGCGAGGAGATGGACATCGCCGTCATCACGGGCGATGTCCAGACGCAGAACGACGCCGACCGGCTCTCCGCGCACACGCCGCGCGTCGTCAGCGCGGTTGTCACCAATGGTGCATGCCACCTCGACGCACTGCAGGTGTTCACGGCCATCGACGAGATCGACCTCGATCGTACGCAACTGCTCTTCATCGAGAACGTGGGCAACCTCGTCTGCCCGGCGAGCTGGGATCTGGGCGAAAAGGAGATGATCGTCCTGTTCGCCGTTACCGAGGGCGAGGACAAGCCGCTGAAGTACCCGAAGATGTTCCAGAACGCGCGTCGTGTGGTCATGACCAAGATCGACTTGCTGCCGCACGTTCCGTTTGACATGGATCGCGCCGTCGCCAACGCTCTTTCGATTAACCCGGAGCTCAAGGTTTTTCGCGTGTCGGCTCTCACTGGGCAGGGGCTCGCTCAGTGGTTCGACTTCCTGCGGTCCTCCGTCCTGCCGGTCAGTACCTCGGGATGATGAACGCGCACACGATCACCGGACGGCTGCTCCGCGTGACGGGTGTCGTGCAGGGCGTAGGTTTTCGCCCATTCGTGTACCGCCTCGCCGCGCGTCACTCGCTGGCCGGCTGGGTGCGCAATGTCGCCGGAACGGTGGAGATTCACGTCGAGGGTGGATCGACCGAGCTCGATGTCTTCGAGCACGAGCTCCAGACAGAGGCGCCGCCTTTCGCGCGGATCAATGCGCTTGAGCTTGTTCCGGCGACGCCAGCCGGCGCGCTCGACTTCCGAATCGTCGAGAGTGCGGATGCGGACGGGATCCGCCCGGTCACTCCCGATCTCGCAATGTGTGCGGAGTGTGAAGCGGAGCTGTTCGACCCTGCGAATCGCCGCTTCCGGCACCCGTTCATAACCTGCACGAACTGTGGCCCGCGATACACGGTCATCCGCTCGCTGCCTTACGACCGCGAACGTACGTCGATGTCGGTCTTTCCTACCTGCCCACGATGTGACGTCGAGTATCACACGCCGACCGACCGTCGCCACCACGCGGAAACAGTGGCTTGTCCCAAGTGCGGACCTCGCGTGTGGCTCGCTCAGGCTGACGGCATCTCGCTGACGGAAGGAGACGCGGCAATCCGCGTGGCCGGGGCGCAGTTGCGCCTCGGGCGGATCATCGCCATTCGCGGCATCGGGGGTTTCCACCTGGCGTGCGACGCGACCAATGACATCGCGGTGCGCCGGCTCCGCGAGCGCAAGCACCGCGACGCGAAACCTTTCGCCGTTATGGTCCGCTCAATCGACGAGGCCCGCAACCTGGGCGTTGTATCCGCACAAGAGGCTCTACTTCTCGGCGGCGCGGAGCGACCAGTCGTGCTGCTCGAGAACGCTGTTGGGTCGCGTGTCGCACCGTCCGTCTCGCCAGGGCTCGACCGCGTCGGAGTGATGATCGCGTATACGCCGCTCCACTCCTTGCTGCTCGATGAAGTCGGGCGACCGCTCGTGATGACCAGCGGGAATCTGAGCGACGAGCCGATTGCGATCGAGAACGATGAGGCCCGAAGCCGTCTGGGTGACATCGCCGACCTGTTCCTGCTCCATGATCGCGAGATTCTCTCTCGCGTCGACGACTCGGTCGCGCGTGTCGTTGACAACGCGCCGGTGCTGCTGCGTCGCGCGAGGGGCTATGCGCCACTCACCTTGAGGTTACCGGTTTCATCGCCCCGAACCCTCCTCGCAGTTGGGCCCCACCTCAAGAACACATTTACTCTGGTCCGCGGCAACGCGGCTCACGTGAGCCCGCACATCGGTGACCTCGACAGCATCGAGAGTCTCGAGCACTTCCGCGCCGCTCTTGCGCGCTACGAACAGCTCTTCCGCATCGCGCCGGAGGTTGCCGTGCGCGATCTGCATCCCGGCTACCTCTCCACGCGCGTGGCCGAAGACCTTGGACTCGATAGAACCATCGCGGTGCAGCATCACCATGCGCATATCGCCGCGGTTGCCGCAGAGCATGGCGTTACCACTAGCGTCGTCGGTCTCGCTTTCGATGGCACGGGGCTCGGCGATGACGGCCACGTGTGGGGCGCCGAGGCACTGGTCGCCGACCTCAGTGGATACCGGCGTGCGGCGCACTTTCGGTATGTGCCGCTGCCGGGCGGCGACCTCGCGGCGCGCGAACCGTGGCGCGTGGCGCTCGGTTACCTGTCGCTGGAACCCGGCATTGCGGACGAGTTCGCACTCGCGTTCAGCGGCATCAAATCCGAAGGGAGAGTTATTGCGGAGCGCCAGATCGAGCGGCGGTTCAATGCACCGCTCGCTTCATCGATGGGACGCCTCTTCGATGCCGCGTCAGCCATTCTCGGGATCCGGCAGCGCGCCAGCTACGAAGGACAGGCGGCGATGGAGCTCGAAGCGCTCGCCGGCGCGCAGCCGGCGGAACCGTTGACGCTACCTCTGCGAGAGAGTGGCGACTTTCTGGTGCTCGATCCCGTTCCTCTGCTGGCCGCACTCGGCGAGCAACGCCAGCGCGGTGTTGACGCTGGCCTCCTCGCGGCCCGCTTCCACGAAAGCGTTGTCCGTGCGGCTGCCGCAGTCGCGATCATTGTGGCGGATGGCGCAGGCATCGACACGGTGGCACTTGGGGGAGGATCGTTCCAGAACGCGCGACTGCTCTCCGGCGTGCGCGCGCGCCTCGAGGCGCGCGGCATCCGCGTACTCGTGCCGCGCCAGCTCGGTCCGAACGACGGCGCGATCAGTTTTGGCCAGGCAGCCGTCGCCGCGTCGCTACTCTCTCGCGAGGATTGAGCGATGCACGGCCTCCCGATCGCCTTCGTCGCAAGCCTTCTGCTCGGGATGCGCCACGCCACCGATGCGGATCACATCGTGGCGGTGACCACCATTGTCAACCGTGAGCGAAAGGCCTGGCGCTCGAGCCGCATCGGACTGATGTGGGGGCTGGGGCACACTCTCACGATCCTGGTGGTCGGGGGCGCGATAATTCTCTTCAAGCTTGCGTTCACGCCGCGGCTCGGACTCTCGATGGAGTTCTGCGTCGCGCTGATGCTGATCGTGCTCGGGTATTTGAATCTCACGCGTCGCGGCCCCATTGCCGAAGCCGTTCCCCAACTCCGCCCGTTTCTCGTCGGCGTCGTGCACGGCATGGCCGGCTCGGCGGCGGCGACACTGCTGATCCTCCCCCTCATCGATGACGCGCGGTGGGCGGTGCTCTACCTAGGTGTGTTTGGACTCGGAACCATCGCCGGCATGGCGACGGTAACCCTGGCGATCGCCGCGCCCGCGATCTACGCAGGAGAAAGGCTCGCCGTCGTGCAACGCGGCATTCGTGTGGCATCGGGCGTCGTGAGCCTCGCCTTCGGTGCGTACCTCGGCTACAAGATCGGTTTCGTCGACGGGCTGTTCACCGCTCAGCCCTA
>JAHFCS010000060.1:5953-8947 GCA_023249395.1 Gemmatimonadota bacterium | reverse complement strand
GATGGATCTCTCAGGTGCCTGCTATCTCGCTCTTGTTCCGCTGCTGATCATCGCCGCCGACGGATTCATCCGGCCGGAGATGGCGAGGCGAATGCTCTCCTGGTACACCATTCCGGTGATTATCGTCGTCGCAATCGTCATGGTGGCTGACCTGGGACTGTTCGCCGAGTGGGGCTTTCGCATCGATGCGACTCCCTTCCTTTATCTGACAACTCCGCGCGAGGCGATGGCATCGGTGAGCTCGTCACCACTCGCTCTCCTGGCGCTCGTCCTTTGCGCACTCTCTGCGGCGGGCGTCGTTGCATTCCGCGGTCTTGTACTTCCTCTCCACGATCCGGCGCCGAGGGCGGGCTTCGCGCAGTCGGCGGCCGTCGTCGCGTTCATCGTTCCGCTATTTATTGGAGTTCGCGGGGGAGTTCAGTTGGCGCCGATCAATCAGAGCAGCGTCTACTTCTCCACCGACGACTACGCCAACCAGGCAGCGATCAACCCCGCGTGGAATCTCTTCTCGTCGCTCGTCCATTGGCAGCCCGATCGCAACGACTTCCGCTTCACCTCCGATGCTGTAGCGGAGCGTGCAGTGGACAGCCTTCTGGGGAAATTCGCCAGGCCCGAGAGCTCGCCAACGCCGAAGCTGCTGCTGCGCATTCGGCGGCCCAGCATCGTCCTGATAATCTGGGAGGGACTGACCGCAAAGATCGTCGCACCGCTCGGTGGCCGGCGCGGCGTGACTCCGGGCCTGACTGCCCTCGCACGAGAGGGAATCCTGTTCGACGGGATCTACGCGTCGGGCAACAGGACGCCAAAGGGTCTCCCTGCCCTCTTGAGCGGATTTCCCTCGCAGCCGGTATCCGTGGTCGTGAAATCGGAGAGAAAATCGGCCGCGCTCCCGACGCTGAGCGGATCCCTTTTGCGGGCTGGATACCACACCGCATTCTATTATGGGGGAGAGCTCGAGTTCGCGAACATGAAGACTTATCTCGCCAACGGCCATTACGGCCGGCTGGTGGACAAGTACGATTTCGACGAGCGCGACTGGAACTCCAAATGGGGAGCGCACGATCACGTCGTGCTGTCCCGCGTGCTTCATGACATGCGATCGACGCCGCGCCCTTCGCTCACCACAATTCTGACGCTGAGCAGCCACGAGCCATTCGAGGTTCCAATGGCGAGGGTGATCCCCGGCTCCGGCACCGAGGTGCAGTTTCTGAATGCGCACGTTTACACCGACCGCAGCGTTGCCACATTCATCGATCGCGCGAAACATGAGCCGTGGTGGGACAGCACCCTTGTCATCATCACCGCCGACCACGGCCATCATTATCCGGAAACGCCGATGATGGTCGAGGAGGGCAAGGCGCAGTACGCGATTCCGATGGTCTGGCTGGGAGGCGCGCTCGCGGTGCGGGACACGGTTATTCGTCGCGTCGCGTCGCAGACCGACATCGCGAAGACGCTGCTCGATCAGCTCGGTCTGAGCTCGGGAGAATACCGGTGGAGCAGGGATTTTCTCACCGACGGAGCTCCATCGTTCGCGTACTACGCCTTCAATGATGGATTCGGCTTCGTGGATTCAGGTGGCAGTTTCGTATTCGACAACATTTCCCAGAGGGTGATCCACGAGGAGGGCAAAGTACCTGCAGCGGCAATTGCTGCCGGGAGATCCTTCCAGCAGACGGCGGCGCAGGCATACATCGAGCTGGGAAAGCCGCGACCGTTGCCGACGGCCGCGAGACCCGCGCGGCGTGCTCCCGACGGATGATCGACGCGTGATATTACAACCAGGATCCCAAAAACAATGAACCGCCGAACGTTTCTTCAGAGGGCCTCTGTAACGGCTGCTGGGTTCGGAATTCTGCGCAGCATCGAAGCGTGCGCGACGGCTCCTCCAGTGATTCCCGTGACTCCCCTCCCGGGTACTTTCACCGCTTTGCGGGACCGCTACTTCATCCATCATCTGCAGCGCAATCCTGTCACGTCAACGTATTTCGGCGGCGATGGATACAGCCCGGAGCTCGCCGACACGAATGGGAGGCTCCGCGATTTCCGTCCGGGTTCGCTCGACGCCGAAGTGCGTTTCTATCGAGACGTGCGCGGTGCGCTCGAGCGGATTCTTCCGGCGACCCTGTCGCCCTCGGAGCAGGTGGACTACCGGTTGATGAATGCCCAGCTCGCTTTTCTGATCCACCAGCTATCCGAGCTCCACTATTTCCAGCGTTCACTCGATACGTATGTGGCGGAGCCCTTTCGCGGTGTCGACTGGCAGATCCAGCAGATGCCCGAGCTTTCCGGCGGACTTCTTGGAAATGAGCCGGACTGGCAGCTCGTTGTCACTCGCACACTCTCGATTCCAGCTTATCTCGAAGTGGCGAAAGGCAATCTCCTCGCCGGAAAGAATGCCGGAAATCTTCCCGACAGACGGATGGTGCAGCGCGACGGCATCGACGGCGGCAAAGCAAACTCCGATTATTTCCGTAATACACTTCCGAAAACGGCGCAGCAGTTTCTTGGGACGCGCGACTTTGCGCCGCGCATACTGGCCCAGATCGGCGGCGCCGGCATCGCGGCAGCAAATGCATGGGACGCTTTCGCAGCGTTCCTGTCGCAGACATTCGACGTCAATGAGACTGTCGACCGATTCGCGGCTGGCGAGCGCGAGTACGAGTGGCGCGTGCACAACCTGCTTGGGGATTCGCGAAGTACGGCCGAGCTGTACGAGTACGGCGCCGCCCAGGTGGCGCTTTACACGTCGAAGATGGTGGATGTTGCCCGCGAGTTCGCCGCCGACGCGAAGATGGGAATAACCTTCAATTCCGATGCGGAGAAGAATCTTGGCATCCGCCGGGTGATGGATTTCCTGTCGAAGGACTCGCCGAAGAACGACGATCAGCTGTTCAAGTGGTACCGCGAGGACGGCGAGCGCGCCGTCGCATATGGGCGGGAGCACAATCTCTTTGACGTTCCGGCGAATTACCGCCTCGACGTCGTCGCCAC
>JAHFCS010000060.1:0-5943 GCA_023249395.1 Gemmatimonadota bacterium | reverse complement strand
TCCGCCGGTGCTGCGAAGCACTATCGACGCGGCGTATTATCCCGCGCCGCCCTTCAAGAAGACGGGCGTCGGACGCTTCTACCTGACTCCGACGGGCAACGACTCAGCCGCCCTCAAGGTGAACAACTTCGCTTCGGTTGCCGACACCGCGGTGCACGAGGGATTCCCGGGGCACGACTGGCACTACAAGTACATGACCGCGCACGCGGACTCGATCTCCAATATCCGCTGGTTGACTCCGGGCGCGGTCGAGGACTCATCTTCGATGTGGACCGATTCAATGGCCGCTGAAGGCTGGGGCCTTTACAGCGAAGAGCTTATGTCCGAGCCGGTGCCCAATCACAAGTACGGGTTCTATTCTCCGGGAGAATTTCTGTACGAGCTTCAGGGACAGCTGCTTCGGGCGGTTCGCATCCGAGTGGACGTCGGAATCCACACCGGCCGGATGACTTTCGACCAGGCGATCGACTACTTCACCGAGCACGTTTCGTTCTTCCCGGGAGCGCGAATCAACGCCGCCGGCGATCCCGCGGCACGTGCTGTGGCCAATGACGCATTGCGGGCGATCTACCGCTATTCGAAATGGCCGACACAGGCGATCACCTACAACCTCGGCAAGAACGCAATCATCGAGCTGCGCGAAGCCTGCAGGTCTGCAACCGGGGTAGGTTTCTCCGAGAAGAAGTTCCACGAGCGATTCATGGGGATGGGCACCGTGCCGGTATCCTATTTCCGCGACAGCTTCCTCGCGGGGTGCGGTCCGGGGCAATAGAATCCATCTGGCAGCGGGATTCGCGAGAACTGACACACCTTGGGGGGCGAGGTGAGGCGTGGCTAATCCGGAACGTGTTGCGATGAACTACTCACTGCTCTTCGCAGTGGGGATCCTCGGCATGTTCCTCGCCCACTTTCTGGCGTTTCTCGCCTCCCACGCTGCAGGTGAAACCAACGTGCTGCCGTACTGGTGGGGATACCCGCTCGTCTTCCCCGCGCTTGCATCGCTCTGGATACATTGGCGGCGAACGTTCTGGCTCAGTACCGCCATCGTCGTCTGCCTTGCGCCAACCATCTATTTCAGCTGGTACGCCGCGAACAGCGTCCCCAGCTCGCTCGGTGAGCACCCATACACGATCCTCTTCGTGACCTTCGCAGCGACGACGGTCATCTCATTTCTCGCCGCGAGGCGGGAACATCTCCCCACAACGTGACTACTCGACGCGATTTCCTCTCTGGCCTGGCGAGCGCGAGCCTCGCCACCACGGCCGTTTTCCGCGAAACTGCGATCGGCGCGCTGTTCCGCGCAAACACGGTTGCCGGCGACCGCCGCCCCGATGAACTAGCCGACGACGAAGCATACTGGAGCGAGATCCAGCGCGCGTTCGACACCGACCGCACGATGATCAACCTCAACAACGGCGGCGTGAGTCCGACGCCAAGCCACGTACTCGAGGCGATGATCCGTGACCTGCGCTTCACCAACGAGTCGCCGGCGGAGCACATGTGGCGCGTTCTCGAGCCGAGGGTCGAGAGCGTGCGCCGCGATCTCGCGCGTGAGTTCGGCTGCGATCCCGACGAGATGGCGATCACACGCAACGCCTCCGAGGCCAACGAGATCATGATCATGGGTCTCGATCTCAGGCGCGGTGACGAAGTTGTGGTGACGAACCAGAACTATGGCCGGATGCTCACCTCATGGGACCAGCGAGTGCGCCGCGACGGGATCGTTGTGAAGCCGGTCTCGTTCAAGGTTCCGCCTTCGTCGGTGGGATACATTGCCGACCAGATCAAGGCGGCGGTGACGCCCAGGACGCGAGCGATCGAGTTCCCTCACATCACCAACCTCACCGGCCAGATCATGCCGGTGCGGGAGATCGTGGACTTCGCGAGGCCGCGCAACATCGAAGTGTTCATCGATGGCGCGCACGCCTTCGCCCATTTCCCCTTCACCCGCGATGAGCTCGGCGTGGATTTCTACGGAACGAGTCTTCACAAGTGGCTGCTCGCTCCGATCGGCACCGGCTTTCTCTACGTGAGAAAGGACAAGCAGAAGTCACTCTGGCCGTTGATGGCGGCGGCTGCCACGCAGGACAACGACATCAGAAAGTACGAGGAGATCGGGACGCATCCCGCCGCGAATCACAATGCAATCTCCGCGGCGCTTGCATTCCATCGTGGAATCGGCGCAGACCGCAAGATCGCGCGGCTCCGCTATCTGCGCGACCGGTGGGCCAGGCGTCTGCTGGCGGAGAGCCCGAGGGTGAAGGTGCTGACGCCGCTGGACTCGAAGCAGTCAGGCGGACTGGCGCTCTTCAACGTCGAGGGGCTCGATTATTCGAAGCTTGGCGGATGGCTGATGGCGAACTACCGGATCGTGAACACGCCGATCCTTCATCCTGAGTTCGACGGGATCAGGATCACTCCCAACGTCTACACGACCCTGGACGAGATAGATACCTTCGCGGACGCGGTGACGAAGGCGATAAGAAATGGAATCGGGTGACTTGCATCGAGGAAAAAAAAGAGGCGGCCTCATCGGGCCGCCTCTTTCTAGATCAATCCTTTCTGGTCTTACTTCCCTTGGGCCGTCCACCCTTTCGCGCCGCTTTCCCGTCTTCGATCATCTGGTCGAATGCGGCCTTGGCGTCCTTGAGAAGGGCGTCGTGAGCAGCGCTCCGATCGCTCTCAGAGCGCTTCTTTTCGAACTGGTATATGGCCTGCGGGGTTTTTGTCTTCGTCTTCATCTTGGCTTCACCGGTAATCGCCGAGGTACAATAATCGCAGCGCCCCGCTTGGCCTGAGCCGGCGGAGCGCCGTGATGTCCTCTCTCAATATAACCTGTTTTGCCTCACTTTTGTGGCTTTTAGACGAGATTTTTCGATGACGGATACTCTTTCAAAGCTGTTCGAACATCTCAGATGGGCCGATGAGCGGGTTCACGCGAGCCTCGTCGCCGCGCGCAATCCCCCACCGCACACGCTGGACCTCTACGCGCACGTCGTGGCGGCCGAGCATGTGTGGCTTTCGCGAATCCGTGGTGAGAAGCCGGAGGTCGACGTCTGGCCCCAACTGTCGCTGAGCCAATGCGCCGAGCTGGCCGGCCGGAACGCGGATGAATACTCCAGCATTGTCGATACTGTTGACGAAGACGGACTCGATGGTGGCATCACCTATCGGAACAGTGCCGGCGTCCAGTTTACCTCTACGCTGCGTGACATACTGATACACGTCGCGCTGCACGGCACATACCATCGGGGTCAGATCGCGGCGGCAGTACGGGCCGGCGGTGACACTCCGGCTTTGACGGATTACATCGCATTGGTGCGTGGCGAGCCGGCGGCGACGCGCCCGAGATAGCCTCGTTTAGGCGATAGATCCTTGGGGCAGCCGGTGAGACAGTGAGACGATGAGAAAAACACCTACTTCGCTGCGCTTCGTTGGGACCATTCCTGGGATAAACTCTTTTGTTTTGGGGAACTGCAACTGCACGGACGTTTCGCTCCGTCTCAATCGGCGAGTGTGGTTCCCCCAATCAGTTGCTTTTTCTCACCGTCTCACTGTCTCACCGGCCGACACACAGATATCGACTTAACACGAGTGCCGGTAATTCCCATTACCTCTCGCACCTAAATCCTCTTCATCTCCGGGAACTTCCAGAACGCCCACGCGCTATAAAGGAGCATCGCCGCCGCGCCGCCGCCGATCGCCCACTGCACGTTCAGGGCGTGCGCGACGGCGCCCGCAATCAGCGACCCGATCGGCGTGAATCCGACATAAACGAAAACGTAGGCGGCCATCACCCTGCCACGTAGCTCGTCGGGGACGATGGACTGGACCATCCCGTTCGCCAGCGCGCCGTTGATCATCATCGTCAAGCCGATGAAGACCAGCAGTAGTCCCGCCAGCGCCGGCACCCTTACGAACGAGAATACGAGGAGGAGCGCCCCGAACGAACACGCGGAAACAAAGAACATCTTGCCGCGTCTCACGCGCGCACTGAGTGCGGCGAGCGCAAGCGCTCCACTCAACGCACCGACGCCAACCAGCGTCACCAGAAATCCGTATCCGCCGGCACCGGTGTGGAGAACGTCACGCGCAATCACCGGCATCATCGTCAGGTACTGGAGACCGAAAATCGAGTAGACCGCGATCACTCCCATGATCCCGGTGATGTCGCGGCGCGACCTGATGTACGACATCCCCTCCATGAAGCCCTCGCGAGCGGCGACGATCTTTTCGACGGGGATGAACTTCGGCAGGTCGATCGCAGCCAGACACCCGATGACGGCAATGTAGCTCAGCGCGTTGATCCCGAAGCACCATGCGAGCCCGACACTCGCGATAACGGCAGCGGCGATGGAGGGACCCACAATGCGCGCGAGATTGAATCCGCCGGAATTCAGAGCGATCGCGTCAACTACGTCCTCGCGGCCGACGAGGTCCACGATCAGCGACTGGCGCGCCGGAATCTCGACCGCGCTGATCAACCCATTGATCGCGGCGAGCGCGACGAGCAGCGGAATCGTGATGTGGCCGGACCAGACCAGCCACCAGAGAATGACCGCCTCGATCGACAGCAGAATCTGCGCGATCATCACCAGATGCAGCTTGTCTCTGCGATCGACGATTACGCCGGCATAGAGCGAGAAAAGCAGAATCGGGAGTGAGCCAGCGGCGCTCACGAGGCCGACGACAAAAGCACTGTTCGAAAGCTGCAGCGCGAGCCATCCCTGCCCCACCTGCTGCATCCAGGTGCCGATCAGCGAAACAGTCTGGCCAATCCAGAAAAGACGAAAGTTCCGGTGCGCCTGAAGCACCCGGAACGGATTCAGTGACTGCTCCCTTTCCGGCATCGGGTGGATTATACACGACCCGCGCACCCGCTGTATTATTCGGCATGCGGTCGCACACCTACTCGCGCTTCAGCCCCGAGATGGCTGATGCAGTAGATCTCCAGGCGTTGTTGGGAAAGCTCGCCGACTTCCTGCTGCAATCCGGATTTGCCGGGGGAAGTCAGTTCGATCCATGGGGTGGCTTCGACGAACAGGCCGATCGATCGCTCGAGGCACTCAAGCAGGCGATTCTCGACGCGCTGATCCAGAGTGGCCAGTTCACACCCGAATTGCTGCAGGCCCTGCGCGGCGAAGGCGACGAAGACTCGGAAGATCAACTGGCCAGGCTGCTCGATGATCTCGTCAAGCGGTTGACCGAGGAGGGATATCTCAACCTCGACGCACCGCCGCAGATGCCGGCCGGCCATCAGTCAGTGACAGGGCCCGGCGGTCTCGCGCACGCAGCGTCGAAGAGCGTGCAGTTCAATCTCACCGACAAGGCGATCGACTTCCTCGGCTACAAGTCGTTGCGATCCATTCTCAGCTCGCTCGGCAAGTCGAGCTTCGGCAGCCACGACACTCCTTACCTCGCCACCGGCATCGAGGCCGACGGATGGAGCAAGACGTACGAATTCGGCGACGTCCTGAACCTCGACGTGAACGAAACGCTGAAGAATTCGCTGGCCCGCACCGGGTCGCTCGACTTTCCGCTGGATCTCGACTACGACGACCTGATGGTCCGCCAGGCGGAGTACCGCTCTTCCTGCGCAACTGTGCTGATGCTCGACACGTCGCACTCGATGATCCTCTACGGAGAAGATCGCTTCACTCCGGCGAAGAAGGTCGCGCTCGCGCTCACGCACCTGATCCGCACGCAGTTTCCGGGGGACACTCTACGCGTGGTGCTCTTTCACGACTCCGCTGAGGAGATTCCGCTGGCGATGCTGCCTCAGGCGCAGGTGGGGCCATACCACACGAACACAGCGGAAGGACTAAAGCTTTCGCGGCGGATTCTGTTGGCGCAGAAGAAGGACATGCGCCAGATCGTGATGATCACCGACGGAAAGCCGAGCGCTCTCACGATGCCCAACGGTCACATCTACAAGAACTCGAT